>CAZFTY010000328.1:0-3383 GCA_964521835.1 uncultured Microbacter sp. | reverse complement strand
AACCCAGGGACAAGCTCACGGGAAAGTGTATCATGGATTGGTTTACTCAGCCATGAATGTCGATGGGAACAAAATCGGGAATCCGTTCAAATCATCCGTATTGGGGAAAACCGTCGGCTATGATGCACTTGAAAAACAAATTGCTTTCTCAAAGAATCAGGCCCAAGAGAAAAAACAAACAACACAAACACGGAATTCCATTACCATTGTCTTACAGCAGACTGTCAATCACAAGGAATTTGTAGAAATCTTAAAAGCAAAATGTATTGATACGGTGTTTCGGGAAACAGAGACCGGACGCATTTACGGGGCTACATTTATCGATCATAATACCGCTTGTGTGCTCAATGGCTCACGATTAGGAAAAGAGTTTTCAGCTAATGCCTTGCAAGAACATTTTGCTACAGCTGCCCCCAATGTTGAATACAGCCAACCAACAAAGGCGATTCAGGCTGCAATGCCACACGATGACTCATCACAACCGAATGATTTTTCCGACGACAACATGGGACTCTTCTCCTTTGAAACTCACGGTACGGATATCGAAGAGGAGGCTTTTGCACGTAAGATGCGCAAAAAGAAAAAGTATCGAAAAAACAGACCCCTTTAATGCCTATGGTTCCGGTAGTGGCGAACTGTCTGTACCATCAGTAGAGCCCATGATAGGATAGCGATTATCCAGATTACAGGAATATAACTCAAGAAAAATGAGTTGAAATATGTTCCTAAAAGAATGCCGATAGTTATCAGACAAATTTTGAATACAGCAAAATCCACGGCTGTAAATCGGTGGGCAGCATTCACTAAGCGTTGAATAACGTTACTCATAATCACTTTATTTTATGGTAAGACACAAAAAATCATTGACAAATATACTCTATAAACAATCAAAATTATGCAACAAGAAGATGATTTAAGGGCGCTGGCAAAAATCATGGATTTTCTGCGTGCCGTAAGTATAGTTATGGTCTGTATCAATATTTACTGGTACTATTATGAAGCAATGCGATATTGGAACATTACTATCGGAGTGGTCGATAAAATTCTGGTGAATTTCAACCGGACTGCCTGCTTATTCTCGTCTCCTTTCCTGACAAAATTATTTGCTTTGGTATTATTGGCACTTTCCTGTCTGGGAACAAAAGGCGTAAAAGAAGAAAAGATCACATGGACAAAAATCTGGCTGATGGTGGGCATCGGTTTAATTCTATTCTTCCCCAATGGATGGATACTGGGGTTGGCGTTCCCCTTGGAGATAAAAACTGTAATCGACATCGGACTGATGGCAAGCGGTTACACCTGCCTTTTGATGGGTGGTTTATGGATGAGCCGTCTTTTGAAGTATAACCTAATGGAGGATGTCTTCAACAACGAGAATGAATCTTTTATGCAGGAAACAAGGCTGCTTGCCAACGAATATTCCATCAACCTCCCTACTCGTTTTTATTACAAGAAAAAATGGAACAATGGTTGGATCAATGTGGTGAATCCTTTCCGGGCTACAGCTGTTCTAGGGACTCCCGGTAGCGGAAAGTCATACGCCGTGGTAAACAATTTTATCAAGCAACAGATTGAAAAAGGATACAGCATGTACGTGTATGACTTCAAGTTTCCTGATCTCTCCATGATTGCCTACAATCATTTGATTAACCATCTGGAAGGCTACAAAGTAAAGCCAAAGTCTTACGTGATTAACTTCGATGATCCCCGGCGGTCACATCGGTGCAACCCAATTCATCCTGATTTCATGGAGGACATAACCGATGCTTATGAAAGCGCTTACACCATCATGCTGAACCTGAATAAAACATGGGTGCAAAAACAAGGTGATTTTTTTGTGGAAAGTCCGATCATTCTTTTTGCGGCTATCATCTGGTACCTGAAAATTTACCAGGGAGGAAAATACTGCACGTTTCCTCATGCCATTGAATTTCTGAATCGACGGTATGAAGATATCTTTCCTATCCTCACTTCTTATCCCGAACTGGAAAACTATTTATCTCCTTTTATGGATGCATGGCTCGGGGGAGCAGCAGAGCAACTTCAGGGTCAAATAGCAAGTGCCAAAATTCCATTGTCCCGTATGATTTCACCTCAACTTTACTGGGTAATGTCCGATAGTGAATTTACTTTAGATATCAATAATCCGAAAGAACCTAAAATTCTTTGTGTCGGAAACAATCCCGACCGGCAAAACATCTATGGAGCTGCACTTGGGTTGTATAATAGCCGTATTGTTAAGCTCATCAATAAGAAGGGGAAACTCAAAAGTTCAGTGATTATTGATGAACTACCGACTATTTATTTCAAAGGGTTGGACAATCTAATCGCCACTGCCCGATCCAATAAAGTAGCCGTCTGCCTGGGTTTTCAGGATTTCAGCCAGCTTAAGCGTGATTATGGTGATAAAGAAGCGGCTGTAGTCATGAACACCGTAGGGAATGTTTTCAGTGGTCAAGTAGTCGGCGATACGGCCAAAACGCTTTCCGAACGTTTCGGGAAAGTGCTCCAGAAACGGCAAAGCATCACAATTAATCGTAATGACACTTCAACGTCTATCAATACACAGTTGGACAGTCTTATTCCACCCAGTAAGATTTCCGGATTGACACAAGGTATGTTTGTGGGTTCAGTTGCTGATAATTTCACCGAACGCATAGAACAGAAAATATTTCATTGTGAAATCGTAGTCGATTCAGAACAGGTACAACAGGAAGAAAGTAAGTATCGCCAAATACCTATCATCACAGATTTTACAGATAAAGACGGAACAGATTTTATGTCGGAACAGATACAGGAAAACTACACCCAGATTAAACAGGAGGTCAGACAAATTGTGGCAGATGAGTTGGAGCGCATTCGTAATGATGAGAATTTAAGGCATTTGCTGCCGAAGGAGGAGGAATAGAAATAGCGAGAGCCGCTTCAAAAAAGGCGGCTCTTTTATTCGACTAAATTATAGAACGTTCGGAATATTTCTCGTGCATAATATTTCGCAAATCTTATCATTCTCATAAAAGAGAGGGCAAAAGGGATAAGCATTATAATAGTAACTCGCCAATCAAAGAAATAGCAACAAATTATCGTAATAAGCAAAAAGACAACAGATAGCCCTCGAAACAGAGAATAGTTACTATTAAATATATCAACTCTGGATGTTTTTTCCTTCTGATATATGTAGTTATAGACTAAACGACCATAATCTTTAATACTTCCACCAAATTTATGAATCACTTTATCTTTTATTATTTGATTTTCATCAGAATCAAATAATGTATTTTCAAATCTATTTTTCTTTGTAAGCCATTGTGTAGGCATCCCTCCGGCAATCCACCATACAATATTTTCAAAAAAATCACCTATTGATTGTAATAAATGCCCCA
>CAZFTY010000327.1:0-3407 GCA_964521835.1 uncultured Microbacter sp. | reverse complement strand
CGTAAAGCCGAATTGTCGCACTACCGTTCCATGCGAGCTTCTCAGCACAGCCACCGCGTCCGACAAATCGGCATCCGGTAATATTCGTTGCAGTTGAATATTCATAATACACTGATTAAAAGAATAATGCCAACTATCACTGACTACTTACACCTTACCACTTACTACTTATACCTTATCACTTACTACTTATACCTTACCACTAACGTTTCCATTTCGGTTCGGCAGCTATCCGTGTACCGTCGGCCGTAGTATGTTCTTCCAGCGAATTTTCTTTCGATTGAATGGCAATGTAGATCATCGGTTCATCGGAGGTGTTACACATACCGCGGTTTCCCTGCGGAGCCACACGCACCACGCTTCCCTCTTTGATGGGAAAACAGTCGTCATCCACCTGATAAAACCCCGACCCTTTCAGAAAGATATAGGTCTCCTCGTTTTTATTGTGGATATGGAAATAGGGCACTTCGGTATGCGGAGGCAACATATTGAACGAAATTTCCGTTCCGGTCGCTCCTGTGGCATCCTTCACAAAGACTTTACCTTCGATCTCCCGTTTGCTCACAGGATGAATCAGCGTGTATTGCAGTATCTCTTCCAGATTCCCCAGATCGATGGCTGCGTAATGTTTGTTTTGTGTTATTTTTTCGATAGTTTTCATCATAATGACAATAATAATCGCTCGGTTTATAACTCAATATTTCGTTACAAAAGTATTTGTATCGTAGTAAATCAAATTAATAGAAAAAAAAAACGATAAATCGTTTTTATCTGCGACTTATATTCTCACGCAAAGGCGCAGAGGCGCAAAGTACATACAAGCTATTTAATTACAAATATTTATATCTTAAGACGCTACAAAGAAAAACCAAAAGTTTTTCTTTGTAGCTCCCGCATTGCGGGACAAGTTTTGCGCGAGAAATATATTTTATGACAAACCGCTATAATTAAAACAGAATATCCCACTCGTTGTAAAGCTCCCGCATTCCGGGCAAAACAATATTTGCTCCGGCATCGACCAGCACATTATCTTCCAGAATACCGGTATTGATGGCCACTGTAAAAATTCCGGCTCCTTTGGCAGCTTCTACCCCCAACGGCGCATTCTCTACCACCACGGCTTCCCAGGGTTTGACGCCGGCTTTTTGCAATCCCATCAGGTAGGGTTCCGGATTGGGTTTGCCGTACTTAACATCGAAGGCCGTCACCATCTTCTCCTGGCAAAAAATACCGGGATAATATACCTCCAGACTATCGAGCAAACTGGCTTGTCCGGAGCCGGTTACCAAAATAATGTCCAGCCCTTTGTTCTTCAGTTTAGTCAAAAGCTCACCCGCGAAAGGCATCGGTATCGTACGGCTCAAAGCCTTAAATTCCTTACTTTTATGTGTATATATCGCCTTCTCTTCTTCCGGGGTCGCGTTTCGTCCCCATTCACGCTGGAAAATGCCGTTGATCGTTCCGGTTCCGGTTCTTCCTTCGTGCATATACGCTTCGTAGTGTGTAAATGGCAATCCGATCTTTCTAATGGCTCTAACCCAGGCTTCGGCATGTGCCGGCATCGAATCGAAAAGCACGCCGTCCATATCGAATAAGACAGCTTTTAATGTAAACTCAGGGTATGAATGTTGATTTATAAATTCCGTAATTGGTTGTAGTGTCATGCCTTAAAAAAAATATTTAATGTTATAATTCAAAACAATCGCTCTTTGTTTTTCAGCATGATATTTCAGATTAAGGTTAAACCCGCGCTATTTTTTTGAGGTATCAGTTCGACGACGGCATAGAACCGTTTACATCGATCAACCGTTTGATATTAAAGTAAAATCCGTTGATTTTCATCCTGTTTTTAGCGACCGATATAAAATCGCAATCGCTATAGACAAAACGCTGATCGACAGGGAAAAGTCCCAACAGGTAGATCAGTTCATATTCATCCGATACGGAAATTACATGCCAGGCTGTCATCTGCGTCCGGCCATCACCGGTAGAAAAAATAGCTGTGGCCAACTGTTTGGCTTTTAACGTGTAAAGATGCGCCAAATCATTTCGCCCTACCACATGATAGGCATATGCCAACTGATTGAGTTTGTACAAATCGAGGGGAAAAACCGATAAAGATTGAGTCGTCAGACGGATAATAGTATCGCAATCGGCAGGCGTTTTATTCACTTTCCGGGCATAGGTAGCTAAAAGAGAATCCTTTGCATTGTGATAGTAAGGCCGGTACTCTTTTTGCAAGGTGTATCCGTAGTAAAGCACCCGCATTTGATCGGTCGTCATGGTGGTATCATTAGCCAAAAATCGTTGCATCAGCTTTGGATAGTAATAATCCGACTTCTCATTAAAGATCGTTCCACGCAATCCATTATAATTTGGAGGAACAATCGGTTGCCGCTGTGCAATACTCAAAGTGGCAATCGATATGAATAAAATTAAAAGCTTATATTTCAACATATTATATTTTACTTAATAATTACAATCTCACTTTGGGAAAGAACCACCGAATGGCATGAATCCCCCAGACTAACAGAAAAGCCAAACCAATACGGGGCACCACAATCCATGCCACAGACACCCCGATCGATGCAAAGAGCAGCGTATCTTCCAGCAATGAATGATTCACCGCAATATGGTAGTTGAGCATATTGGCATCCGATCTCTTCACAATGCCTTTATCCACCTGTTCGATAACCACTGCCGATCCGTATGCAAGACCGAGCGTTTGAGCAACAACCCAAAGAAAAGAGACTTCCCGCGAGAGACCGAAGAACCCCATTAATGGTGCGAAGAAGGCTGAAATCTTATCAATCCAATTATATTCGTTGAGAATATTCTGAAGAATAAACAGCCCATACAGAATCAATGAAACCTTAACAATCAACAGGATGGAGCTTTTCGCCCAAAGCCATAACACATCGGATACCGCCGTAAGATGTAACGCCTGCCCTGTGGGATGCGATACGGCAAAACCGGTTGTCGGCAAAAGCCAATTCAGCAACACCGCAGCAATAAAACTCATACCGACGCGTACCACCAACATATTGAGTACCGACGAACCGGTACGTTTTTGCACTGCCGTTTCAATAATCAGGCTGTGAGAAATAAGGCACATGATGGCCAGAATCGTCACTTCGCGCATCCCCAGTGTGAGTGTGGCAATAACTGCCAACACCGAATAAAGAGGAAGAAAAAGACTTGTAATAAAAACGATAGCCGAAACGCCGGGCAATCCGATATGAATAAAGACCGGAGATAAATAGCCCGACAGCCAGTCCATCACACCCCAATACTGCAAAAAGCTGACGAGCAAAGCGACCGGCAACATCAGTTTCAACAGCCATAGAATGGTATGCGTCGCTTTAGGCAACGCCAAACGGACACACGATACGATTCGTTGCATGAAG
>CAZFTY010000326.1:0-3438 GCA_964521835.1 uncultured Microbacter sp. | reverse complement strand
CACATTGCACATCCTGCACAATGTCGGGGTTGATGCGAATGCCGTAGCCGAAGAGCATATCGGCAAGGTTTACGTCAAGAGGGGCGATGGTTGCCTGGCCTGTTTGGGCAAGGTAGTTGTTGTCTATTCTCGATCCGTCGATCAGCCACAAAACACTTCCTCCTCGCATGATATACTGGTCGAGGATGAATTTCTCGTTCTCCGAAAACGAGGCTACCGGTTTGGCAACGATAACCACTTTGTAGGGATCGAGCGCCTTGGGGTCATTTCCCAGAGCTCCCCGGTCGACCTGGAAATAGCGGCTCAGTGCCGTAGTGGCATCATAAACCTCCGGCTCGGGCAGTTCTCCGTTACCTTCCAGAAAAGCGATTTTGCGGGTCTCCTTCACGTTCAGTACCCGGATGGCATCGGTCAGTTGGTATTCCAGCCCTTCTACCGACGCGTTCAGATTCTCTTCGCCCGAGCGACCCTGCACGTTTGTGAGCAGATTGACTAACAGTGTGTCTTTATGGCTTATAATCTCGGCCCAGGGGAAAATGATTTTACGTACAGCCTTCCCGTCAGCATCTTTTTCATACACCATGGTGGCTTTCATGCCCCGTTTTTCCAACGAAGCGTAATAGGCTTCCGCATCGGTTCCCGAAGCAGTTTTTGTAGGATCTACAAACTGATATTGGATATTTTTTCCGGCATAGACCTTAAATTCATCTAAGTAGTCTTTGCACGAACGCTTCAGACGTAAAAAGCCGGCATTCAGATCGCCGTCGAGGTATACATTGATTTGAACCGGCTCCTCCAGCGATTTCATCAGCTTTTTGGTGGCTGGCGAAAGTGTATACCGTTTGTCGGAGGTCAGGTCGAGACGAAAAAAGAGAAAATGAGAGGCGAGAGAAAGTGCCGCAATTGCAACCACGACTACTGCTATTTGCCAAAAAAGAGGTTTGTTTTTCATCTGTGAATTGATTCAACATAAAAACAACTTCCCGACTGGCGAATGTCGGGAAGTCGTCATTTTTATCAAAAATAGAGTTTTATAGAATCACGGCCAGAAAGCGTACCATTTTATTGTCGAGCGCTTTCATCCCGTGTTTTAACTCGGCGTTGAAATAGAGAGAATCTCCCTCTTCCAGAATGAGTTCTTTGCCGTTTACTTCGAGCAACATTTTCCCTTCCAGCACGTAATTGAACTCCTGCCCGGCATGGGTGTTAAGGCAAATCGGATTGTCTGACGGCTCAACGGTGACGATGAACGGGTCGGCGTTGCGGCCTGCAAATCCGGCTGCCAGCGATTGATATTTGTACGCTTTGGTTCTTTCTATGGCCACGCCTTGCCCTTTGCGGGTGAGGTAATATGTTCTCATACGCGGCTCTTCGCCAAACAACAAGGCTGTCATTTCAATGTTGAAATGAGACGCAACGTTGTGTAAAAGGCTAACCGGAATATCTTTCTTTGCTGCTTCGTAGAGCAGATACTCCTTTTCGCTTACCATTGCCGCATCGGCCATCTCTTTTACCGATACGTCCAATGCTTCACGCAATCCGTGCAAACGTTCTGCAATTTGCTTGATCTGATTATCCATGAGGTATGTTAATGAATTTCTGTGGTTTACTGCTGAGCCAATTTTGCTAAGCAATTTTTCAAACTGCTTTCCCAATGGGGAATTGTAAGTCCGAATGTCTTTTTAATTTTCGATTTATTCAAAACGCTGTAAAACGGGCGTGGCGCTTTGGCAGGATACTCTTTCGACTCGATGGGCAAAACGTTACAAGTGATGCCTGCCAAACGATGGATGGCAATGGTAAAGTCGTACCAGCTGCATACCCCTTCGTTTGAAAAATGATAAACCCCTGTTTTGAAGGCGTTTTCGTTTTCAATGGTTTTTTCGATAATTTGCAGGATAGCTGCTGCCAAATCGGCCGCGTTGGTCGGCGTTCCTATCTGGTCGAAAACCACTTTCAACTCGTCACGTTCTTGCCCCAGCTTAAGCATCGTTTTGACGAAATTGTTTCCATAAACCGAGTACAACCACGAGGTACGGATTATAACGGCATCGAGGCAAACCCTTTTCAGATCGGCTTCGCCAAGCGCTTTGCTTCTCCCGTAAACGGTTTTCGGATTGATTTTCTCATTTTCCGTGTATGGTGTGTGCGCGGTGCCATCAAAAACATAGTCGGTGGATACATGAATCACCTTAATGCCGTTGGATGCGGCCACCTCTCCGATGTTGCGCACGGCTTCGCTGTTGATGGCAAAACATTTTTCTTCATCCTCTTCGGCTTTGTCTACGGCTGTGTAAGCAGCACAGTTGACGATAAAATCGAACGACTTGCCTATCACAAACTGTTCGATAGCCTCTTTGTCGCAAATATCCAATGTGTCGGCATCTGTAAAGACAAAGTCGACATCTTTCATCTGCGGTGCAATTTGCCGGAGTTCGCTCCCCAATTGACCGTACGAACCTGTGACTAAAACCTTTTTCATACTTCTCGTCTTTAAGTTGTTAATAGACAAAATTCAACTCTGCTTGCGCCAAAACCGGATGTGTCCGATCTTTATCGGAAATAATGGCCTCTTCTTGTGGAATCTTCCAGTCAATGTTCAATGCCGGATCGTTATACATAATGCCCCTCTCTAAAGTAGGGTCGTAAAAATTATCGCATTTATAACTAAAAATCGCCGTCTCGCTCAATACCGAGAATCCATGGGCAAAGCCCTGTGGAATGAGAAATTGCAACTTGTTTTCTTCCGAAAGCTCCACTCCGTACCACTGTCCGAATGTAGGCGATCCTTGCCGGATATCAACAGCCACATCGTATACCTTGCCTACGATAACCGATACCAATTTGCTTTGGCTGTGTGGGTTGAGCTGATAATGTAGGCCTCTTACCACACCATAACCCGATTTTGACATGTTATCCTGACAAAAATCGATGTTGATACTATTCTCTGACAGTCGTTTTTTATTGTAACTCTCTAAAAAAAATCCTCTGCTATCCTCGAAAACGCGGTTTTTGATCACAACCAAATCGCGTATCGGCGTTTTAATTATTTCCATTTTCTATCGGTTCGTTGGCTATTTTAATAAGATATTCTCCGTAATTGTTTTTTTTCAACGGTTCGGCCAGGCTCAGCAGCTGATCGCGATCGATATATTTCATGCGGTATGCAATTTCTTCAATACAGGCCACTTTAAGCCCCTGCCGATTTTCGATGGTTGCAATGAAATTAGCGGCTTCCAACAGACTGTCGTGCGTTCCGGTGTCGAGCCAGGCCATTCCCCGACCTAATAGTTTTACATTCAAACGGCCTTCTTCGAGATAGAGTCGGTTGAGGTCGGTAATTTCGAGTTCTCCCCGTTTCGATGGCTTCAGATTTTTTGCTTTCTGAATCACATCGTTTCCATAGAAATAGAGACCGGTCACGGCATAGTTTGATTT
>CAZFTY010000325.1:0-3449 GCA_964521835.1 uncultured Microbacter sp. | reverse complement strand
TCTGATCGCCGAAGAGGGTTATCCGGTGTACGAAGAGTATTTGAAAGGTTACTTCGGCAACAAAAAATTCCGTGGTCGTCTCGACGGAGCGCTTCCCCGCACCGGCGAACTTTCTCCCGATGTTATGGCCAAAGCGATGGGCATCGCTACCGATGCCCATCGCACGATTCCTTCGATTGTCGCCGGCCGCCCGCCCATGTTGTGTCAGGGATGCAGCCACCGCGACGTATTCGAAGCACTGAATGCCATTTTCGCCGAATATCCCGAACATCATGTCTTTTCCGACATCGGATGCTATACCCTTGGCGCGTTACCCCCTTTTAGCGCCATCAACACCTGCGTGGATATGGGCGCTTCGGTAACCATGGCCAAAGGAGCTGCCGACGCTGGATTACATCCTGCCGTAGCGGTCATCGGCGACTCGACATTTACCCATTCGGGCATTACCGGATTGCTGGATGCCGTCAACGACAAGTCGGCTGTTACCATCATCATTTCCGATAACTCCACCACCGCCATGACGGGTGGACAAGACTCGGCAGGAACCGGCAAACTGGCCGACATCTGCAAAGGAGTCGGCGTGGAAGAGGCGCATATCCGAACCTTCGTTCCGCTGAAAAAGAATCTGGACGAAAACGTTGCCATTCTGAAAGAAGAGATGGAATACAAAGGAGTCTCCGTAATCATCGCGCAACGCGAATGTGTACAGACTGCCAGCCGCAAAAAAAGAGAGCAAAGTAAAAAGTAAAAGACCGAAGCCATGCAAACGAACATTATAATAGCCGGTGTGGGCGGACAAGGAATCCTCACCATCGCATCCATTATCGATTTAGCTGCCATGCAACAGGGATTGCAGGTAAAACAGGCCGAAGTACACGGCATGAGCCAACGTGGGGGTGCCGTAGAGTCGCACCTGCGCATTTCCGACAGCGAAATTTATTCCGATTTGATACCCAAAGGCAAAGCCAATCTGATTCTTGCCATCGAACCGATGGAATCGTTGCGCTACCTGCCCTTCCTCGCACCCGACGGAATGATTGTAACGGCTACCGAGCCATTCAAAAATATCGGTAATTATCCCGAAGAAGAGAGCATCAAAGAGGCAATTGCCAACAGCGGAAAACATCTCTTTGTCGATGCGGAGGCTTTGGCACGCGAAGCAGGAAACCTCAAAGCATTCAACACCGTGATGCTGGGAGCTGCTGCCCAATACATCGGAATCGAAAAAGAGGCTCTCGAAAAAGCGATAGAAAGTTATTTCTCCGCCAAAGGAGAAGCGGTAGTTCAACTCAACATCAACGCTTTCAGACTGGGAGCTGCGGCTGTTTAATCTCTGCCAATGGATAAATACCAACAATATTTCACCGCCGACCGTTTTGCCATGAGCAACGGTATCGAGCTGGTCGAATGCCGCCCGGGGTATGCCAGAGCCAAGGTCAGGATCGGAAACAATCATCTGAACGGTGCCGGTGTGGTACATGGAGGACTGCTCTTTACGCTTGCCGACTTTTGCTTCGCCGCCGCGGTCAACTCGTATGGGTTCGTTACTTTATCCATCAATGCCTCCGTGTCGTTTTTTGCCAAAAGCACCGAAGGTACGATTATTGCCGAAGCAAAAGAGATTGCCCGCAGCAACAAGTTGTGCAGTTGCGACATCAACATCACAAACGAACAGGGACAACTGCTGGCGAACTTCAAAGGCACGGCCTACATCACCAAAGAGACCATCGGGTTCTGATCGAACATGGCAATACAACTCCTCACATACTCCAATCTCAACCGTTTCGACAGTCAAATAGGCCACTTCAGTTCTACCCGTTCGGGTGGAGTGAGCGCCGGAGAGTATGCTTCGTTGAATCTGGGAAATTTTTCGGATGATAGCCGCGACAATATTCTGCACAATCGCCGGTTGCTTTGCGACGTGCTGGGCATCCCTTTCAGCCATTTGGTTGGAGCACATCAGGTGCATGGCACGGCGATAAAAGTAGTAGATGAATCGTTGCTTACAATGGAAGAGCGCGAACGCGAGACCGCATTGAATGGCTTTGATGCCTTGATTTGCAGGACTCCGTGCATCTGCATCTCGGCCACTACTGCCGATTGTGTTCCCGTTTTGCTTTTCGATCCGGTAACCCGCAGCATCGCGGCTATCCATTCGGGGTGGCGCAGCACCCTGAACAACATCGTCGGATGCACCATCAAAGCGATGATTCAACACTTCGGATCGAAGCCTGAAAATCTGATTGCTGCCGTAGGCCCTTGTATCAGCGGGGCAGTATACGAAGTAGGAGCCGAACTCGAGACACAGTTTCATGCCAACGGATTCGACACCTCACAACTCTTTACGCCCAAAAGCAACGGGAAATACCTGTTCGACATTCGTCTGGCTGTACAAAAACAGCTGGAAACTTCAGGAGTTTGCAACATTGAGGTCTCTCCGCATTGCACCTTCAGCGAACCCGAACTTTGCTTTTCGGCTCGCCGTCAGGGCATCCATTCCGGACGCATGCTGAGTGGAATCGTTCTGCTTGATTAATACTATCCATTAAAGCAAAAAGACAACCATTATTAAAAATCATATTTCACGGGCACACCATTCCGATGGAGAAATACCGGTAGCAATTTTAAATTGGCGACTAAAATTGGAAGGTTCACTATAGCCAACCATCTCCGATACCTTAGAAATACTTAAATATGGGTTATTGCGAAAAATCCGTATAGCCTCTTCGGTTCGTAACTTTCGAATCCAAGCATTAAAATTCATTCCCTCTTCTTTGTTAATAAAACCGGACAATGTTGTTCGCCCCACCTGTAAATATTGAGCCATATCTTCAATATTTACACCCATACGCATATAATATTTATCTCTAATGATCTTTGCCCGAAGTGCGTTCCACGAAATTTTCCGATTAGCTCTAAACGAAACTATCGGTTGAGTTTCCGGTTGTATGGCCAGCTCAACCCGCAAAAAAGTTTTCGGATATTGAATATAACATATCCCGAAGATAAAATAAAAGGCCAGACAACAGACGGTAAAAATAATCTCCCACTCCAGCGAAAAGAAGCACATCATAAATACTCCGAATACTCCGAGTGTAAGTGCAGAATAAAAACAGACCAAAACCCACGGGATATAGACTCTATAACCATCTGAGAAATAATTATTCAATACAGAGGCATATAATTTAGTTTGAGCAATAAAAATAAGGGTCAGATAAATCAGTTGAACGACAAAGAAAAGCAAAAACAGTTCTCTGACAATTATAGGCGGATAACTCCAAAGAGCCACTAAACCAGATATATTGTCAATATTAGGATTACCCCATTTCAAAGATAACGCAATTTCAATCAAATCGAGAAACACGATCGGAGCAATGTGCTTCATCACACGACGTTTTGTCACATAAGCTGGATTCATCAATATGACTAACGCCATTGTAAATAAAACG
>CAZFTY010000324.1:0-3465 GCA_964521835.1 uncultured Microbacter sp. | reverse complement strand
GAGCGTCATCACTACCTTGCCTGCGCGCGCGCTGTCGGAACGAAGCGAATATTTGTGGTAGCGGTCGAAAATCTGGTGGTCGGTATAACAACAGAGTTTCAGATCGTGATCGACAAACCCTTCGTGCAACGTTTTGAGCACCGAAGTAAAATTGATTTCATCGCCCCGATCGTTGAAAATTCCGGCAATACGGTCGGTCTGTTTCTTGCTGTCGCTCAGAATGTAGATGCGGTAGCCCTCTCTTATCGATTGCATAAAACTCTGACTTACCAAATCGAAGTTTTTGTGAAAGAGAGGTTGTATGGAGGTACGAAATTCAATTTTTTCGTTGTCGGTAAAAATAGCTTTATTGCCAATTTCCACTTTCCGAAAGTTACCAATTTGCTCTACAAACAATTCGGATGTCATCAATGATGCTTCGAGACTGGGCGTGCCCCGCCTGGCTTCGTTGGCCTTGATAAGCATGTCGTCGTACAGATCGCCGATACGATTGCTGGCAAAGCGAAAATCGGTAAAAAACAACATCGTATCGGGCGATATAAACTCCAGAAACGAAACTTTCTCCAACGAATCTTGTTGCTTCAAGTCCGAAACGATGGACACCTCGCTTTTTGTCTCTTTCGAGAGCTGGGTTTCAATATCGAAAGTACGGATCGTTTCCACCTCGTCGCCGAAGAAATCGATACGATACGGATATTCGAACGAAAAGGAAAACACATCGATAATGCTTCCGCGTACCGAAAATTGTCCCGGTTCGTAGACAAAATCAACCCGCGAAAAACCGTATTCGGTCAACACGCTGATCACAAAATCGGTGTTAACCCGTTCACCGGTATGCAGAGTGAGCGTACAATCGTTCAAAGCACTATTGGCAATTACCTTCTCAATCAGCGCGTCGGGATAGGTGACAATGATTCCGGGTTCTTTCCGGGCAGCATAATTAAGCACTTCCGTCCGGAGTATCTCGTTAGCCGAATCTATTTGTCCGTATTTAACCCCCGTTTTGTACGACGACGGCAAGAAATAGACCGGTTCGTTACCCAAAAGCTGTACCAGATCGTGGTATAAATACCCGGCTTCCTCTGCATCGTCGAGCACCATCAGAGCATGGAAGGGGCGTTTAAAATAGAGAGAAGCCACAACAAGCGCCCGTGCAGATCCGAGTAATCCTCCGATTTGCAGGTTTGGCACGCCCGATGTGCTCCATTTCTCTATCGCTGCCAACTGCGGATGAGTGGCATAATATGATAGAAATTCAGACAGTTCCATAAGTGGTGCAAAGATACAAAAAAGGAGTTATTACACTTGGATTTCACTTTACGCAATTTTGATATAAAATGCAGGCAAAAAAAGTTGGAGATTTAAAGAAGGAGCTATACCTTTGCATCCACAAACAGATGGCGGTATCGTCTAGTGGCCTAGGACGCGGCTCTCTCACGGCTGAAACTCGGGTTCGATTCCCGGTTCCGCTACTTTTTCCCTTTCAAAAGAAGCATAAATACAGTTATTTCCGGTAATTGTTTTTATGCTTCTTTTATTATCCGTAAAGAATCAAAAGCATTATCCTGTTCAAATTTTAGCTACCTTTGCAGCGTTTTCAAAAAAACGGAATATACAAGCTAAACCCGTCTATTTATCAGCCGATTGATGAACGACATTATCCACCTTTTACCCGATTCGGTTGCCAACCAGATTGCGGCTGGCGAGGTCATTCAACGCCCGGCTTCGGTCATCAAAGAGTTGGTTGAGAATGCCATCGATGCCGGTGCCCGCAACATACAGGTAATACTGAAAGATGCCGGTCGCACCCTGATTCAGGTAACCGACGATGGCAAAGGGATGTCGGAGACGGATGCCCGGATGGCATTCGAGCGACATGCCACCTCCAAAATCAAATCGACCTCCGACCTTTTCGCTTTGCATACCATGGGCTTCCGTGGCGAAGCATTGGCTTCGGTTGCAGCCGTGGCACAGGTGGAACTCCGGACACGCCGCCCCGAAGACGAACTGGGTACGGTAATTTGCATTGCCGGTTCGCAGGTCGAAAGCCAACTGCCCGCGAATTGCCCGGCAGGCACCTCTTTCTTTATCAAGAACCTGTTTTTTAATGTCCCTGCACGGCGGAAGTTTCTCAAATCGAACGAAACGGAACTGCGCCATATCATCACGGAATTTATCCGGATTGCATTGGTATACCCGGAGCATCACTTTACGCTGACACACAACGATACCGAAATTTACGAACTGGCCGCCACAAACCGCCGGCAGCGAATCGCCCACATCTTCGGCAGTAAGAACAACAACTTCAGCCGGCAGCTGCTACCCATCGAAACATCGACTACATTAGTCAATATTTCGGGCTACATAGGAACTCCCGAAACAGCTTTACGCAATTCTAACCAATATTTCTTCGTGAACGGACGGTATATGCGCCATCCCTATTTTCATAAGGCGGTGATGCAGGCTTACGACCGGCTCATCGGCAACGATGTCAGCCCCAACTATTTTATCTACTTCGACATCGATCCCGGGAGTATCGACGTGAATATTCATCCCACCAAAACGGAGATAAAATTTGAGAATGAAGCGGCCATCTGGCCCATTATTACCGCTGCCGTAAAAGAGATATTGGGGAAATCGAATGCCGTGCCCAGCATTGAATTCGATGTGGAAGGGGCAATCGACATTCCGGTGATAGATCGTTCAAGGCCGGCCGTGCAACCTCAGGTAAAGGTCGATCCGACCTACAACCCGTTCCAGACCAATTCGGAGCGGTCGCAGCACTACTCCCGTCCTCCCATGAACTGGGAGACACTCTATCAGGATTTTGAAAAGCCGTCCACACAACCGGCATATTTCGCACCGCCCGAAGTCAATCAGGAGATGGCGGCAGCGGCTCCGAGCCAACTCTCGACCATGACCGATCAGCCAGATGCACCGCCTGAAACCAGCAACTACCTGCTCTACAAAGGACGTTACATCATAACCGGCGGCAAATCGGGCATTATGCTGATCGACAAACAACGGGCACACATCCGGGTGCTGTTTGAACAGTTTATAGATCAACTCAACAACCGTCGCGGTATATCGCAACAACTTTTGTTCCCTGAAATTGTGGAACTGAATGCGGCCGATGCGCTGGTTTTGGAACATGCCATCGAAGAGCTGGAGTGCGTCGGCCTCGACATCGCGCTATTCGGGAAACATACTTTTTCTATTAACGGAATCCCTTCCGGACTCGAAGGAAAAGATATCCAGTCTATTGTGGGCGATATTATCGACTGCATCAAGAACAAAGATGCCAACGTGAAGGAGGTGCTACACGAAAACATCGCCCTTACATTAGCCAAAGCGTCGGCCGTAGGCTATGGCCAACAGATGACTTTTGAAGAGATGGATCATCTGGTAGGACAGTTATTTACCTGTTCAAACCCAAACTACACGCCTGACGGAAAGCGCATCGTG
>CAZFTY010000323.1:0-3486 GCA_964521835.1 uncultured Microbacter sp. | reverse complement strand
CGTGCTCTTCGGCTCGATGGCCGGAAGCAGTCTGGGCATTTGGGTGGCTCACGGCGAAGGCAAATTCAAATTCCCGTATGCCGAAAACAAATACAACATCGTAGCCAAATACAACTACGGTGAATATCCCGGTAACCCCAACGGCTCCGATTTCGCAGCCGCCGGTATCTGTTCCGACAACGGTCGCCATCTGGCAATGATGCCGCACTTGGAAAGAGCCATTTTCCCGTGGCAGTGGCCCCACTATCCTCTCGACCGCAAAGCCGGCGATGAGATCACTCCATGGATCGAAGCTTTTGTCAACGCGAAAAAATGGATTGAAAAGACAAAATAAGATTCTCATACAAACAATAAAAATATGCCCGCCACATCATGCCGGGCATATTTTTTACTACCACACCGCCCTTTCATAATTAACAACACAACAATTTTAGTCAAACAGCAGATCGGCAGGCTCTTACTTACAACTTATTATTCAATTCGATAGCGCCACTTGTTTTACGTCGATTTTTTTTGTTGTTTTGCATAAATATTATAGTCATGCAAATTCACAATTTATCAGAACAAAACTCACTACTCAACCAGTTTCTCAAAGAGATACGCAGCGTCGACATTCAACAGGACAGTTTACGGTTTCGTCGTAATATTGAACGCATTGGCGAAGTAATGGCCTACGAGATAAGCAAAGAGATGGCTTATGCGACCGAAGAGGTCAAAACATCGCTGGGTGTAGCACCCACCGATATTCCCAGCGAGAAGGTGGTTCTCGGTACCATTTTAAGAGCCGGATTACCGTTTCATAACGGATTTCTCAACTACTTCGATCATGCTGAAAACGCCTTTGTTTCCGCTTATCGCAAATACAAAGACGCGCTTAAATTCGATATTTTTATCGAATACATCGCCTCTCCCTCTTTGGATGGGAAAACGCTGATAATTACCGATCCGATGCTGGCAACCGGTGGTTCGATGGAGTTGGCCATCGGTGCCCTGCAAACAAAAGGCAAACCGGCTCGCATCAACATTGCCACCATTATTGCCAGCCAACCGGCAATCGATTATATTCAGGCCAATTTCACGGCAGACAATATCACACTCTGGACCGCCGCCATCGACCCGGAACTCAACAGCCACTCGTATATTGTTCCTGGATTAGGTGATGCCGGAGACCTCGCCTTTGGGCAAAAATTATAGAAAAATGAAAGAACCCCGTTCCAAAATAGCAACAATAGCCCGATATTATTGGATCTCGATCATTGTAGCAATCATAATATCGTATCTTTCGTTAGCACCCGGAGACGAGTTTGCCCGGATTCCGAGTTTTCCTAACGAAGATAAAGTTGTCCATTTCCTAATGTACTTCGGTTTGGCATTTGTGCTTTTTGGCAATTCGATTATCTGCTTCGGTGTTGCTACAATGCAACACCGGAAATGGTGGTTCTTGATGATCGGGATACCTGTCATTTGGGGCGGTTGTATGGAATTACTACAACAGTATTGCACTACAAGCCGCACCGGAGACTGGCTGGATGAACTTACCAATACACTTGGAGCTATTACCGGTTTCTTCATCGGCAGGTGGATTCTCCCTAAAATTCTGAAGCGAAAACTGAAATAACCAACCACATGCTTTACCTCATTGCGCTCTCAATGATTAAAGGTATCGGTCCCATTCTTGCAAAGAATCTGGTAGCATACCTTGGTAATGCAGAAGCTGTTTTTACGGAGAAAAAACAGAATCTGGAGAAGATTCCCGGCATTGGAGCATCGCTGGCGCAAGCGATTGTTGGTAAAACAGAGTTATTAAAACTCGCCGAAAAAGAGCTCGATTTTTTGGAAAAGAACCGGTTTCGCGCCGTTGCATATACCGAAAAAGCATACCCTTACCGTCTCAGGGAGTGTGCCGATGCGCCCATCATTTTATACTCGAATGGCAACATCGATTTTAACAAGGGCCGTTTCATCGCCTTCGTTGGCACACGAAACATTACCGACTACGGACGCTCCATATGCGAAACGCTCATCGAAGATTTGACACAACAGATACCTGATGCCATTATCGTGAGCGGATTGGCATACGGCGTCGATATCACCGCCCATAAAGCGGCACTAAAGCACCAAACGCCCACTATCGGTGTAGTTGCCCACGGTCTCGACAAGCTCTATCCGGCGGCACACACCTCCATCGCAGCCAAAATGACAACCAACGGGGCTATCATTACCGAATACATGACAGGGACGGAGCCCGATAAACCCAATTTTGTACAACGAAACCGGATTATCGCGGGCATGTGCGATGCGGTTGTAATCATCGAATCGGCCGTCAGGGGAGGTTCTTTGCTGACAGCCGATGCGGCCAATCAATACAACCGGGAAGTACTGGCCATTCCGGGACGCGTAGGCGACGCTCGTTCGGCAGGATGCAACGAACTGATCCGACAAAACAAAGCTGCCCTTATCCAATCGGCATCCGATCTGATTACAGCCATGGGATGGCAACCGAATGCAAATAAACAAACCATCCAGCCACTGCTTTTTGCCGAATTGACTGATGACGAACAGGAAATCATAACGATTTTGCGGCAACATGATTCACTACAAATAAACCAACTAACTCACAAAATACAACTACCGATAGAGCGATTATTATCACTATTGATCGAGCTCGAATTTAAAGGATACGTCCGTTGCCTGCCCGGAAGCGTTTATAAAGTGGTCGGATAAGTATATGGTAACCGATTATTTATTATCTTTGTTTCCTGTTAATACAAAAGTAAAACAGGCTTAAAAGTTTCAATTTGCAACTTTTCAAGTCACATAACGAGATCTTCGACTTACAGGTTAACCTCACATTTCAATCAATTGTTACAATGAGCGTTGCGATACATAGTAACAAAGGGAAAACACTATGGGATATCGAATCCGGCAACAAACCGACCGGCAGACTACTCTTTACCCTATGCCACTTGTCGCTTACTACGCCATCAAAAAAACATTCATTTTATGAAACCAGAGAGTAAGGTGGGCGAAAAAATCGCCTCCATAAGAGATGCTAAAAATATTTCACAGGAAGAATTAGCCGAACGTTGCAATCTGTCTTTATTTCAGCTTAAAGCGATAGAAGAACAAAATCTGGTTGCTTCTTTGGCTGTTTTAATTAAGATAGCGCGCGCGTTGAGTGTTCGCCTGGGCACTTTTCTCGACGACGATTTAGGGTTATGGCCTGTCGTGATTCGCAATGAGGAGACATACAAAACCATCAGTTTTTCAAGTCAGGTTTCCGATGCGCATTCGCATCTCAATTTTTTCTCGTTGGCAGGAAACAAAACAGGGCGGCATATGGAACCGTTTTTGATCGATATTCTGCCGGCAAACAATAAAGAAATCATACTCTCTTCGCACGAAGGAGAAGAGTTTTTGTATGTACTGGAAGGTACCATAAAGATTCACTACGGGAAAAAGGAGTATATCCTGAATAAAGGCGAA
>CAZFTY010000322.1:0-3489 GCA_964521835.1 uncultured Microbacter sp. | reverse complement strand
AGGACAATGCGCCAAAGCGAAGTATTAATAAAAATCATAAAGAGGACATTCATCATTTTTATTATCGGCTTCCTGATGTACTGGTTCCCATTTTTCCGACTCGACAATCAGTTGCATATCATTGCGGCGCCACTCTCCGACACCCGGATTATGGGAGTATTACAACGTATTGCATTATGCTATGGTATCAGTGCCGTGCTTGTTTATTTTTTAGGGTTACGAAAAACAATTGGGATGGCTCTGCTCATATTACCACTTTATTGGGCTTTACTCTGGTTTTTTGGTACGGACGGCGCTCAATACACCAAAGCAGGGAATGCCGTTCTCAGACTTGACGTGTGGGCTCTGGGAACCAAACATCTTTACACGGGAGAAGGGTTCCCTTTTGATCCGGAAGGTATTCTGAGTACCATTCCGGCTCTTTTTAATGTGATTGCAGGGTATTTCGTCGGAACACTCTTGCAAAAAAAGAATTTGCAATTGAAAGGTCTTGCCTACATTACAATTCTCGGCGTTGGAATGATCCTCATTGCCGCTCTTTGGAATGAAATTCTACCGGTAAACAAGAAACTATGGACAAGTTCATTCGCTTTGCTCACCGTTGGACTGGATTTTGTTATTACCTCTTTAATCGTATATATGTCTGATATTCTGAAATTCCGGAAAGGAATCGGATTCTTTCTGACAGTAGGAAAAAATCCTCTGCTAATCTACCTCATGAGCGAGTTGGGTGTCACGGTACTTTGGATGATTCATATAGATGACGTACCTTTGTTCCGTTGGCTTTATACCCATATCTTTGCTTACGCCGGCAGTTATTTCGGCGCATTTCTATTTGCTATCTGGTGGATGATAACATGCTGGTTATTAGGATACTTTCTTGATAAAAAGAAAATATACATTAAAATTTAATCACTCATGAGGGTTCATAACAACTACAGAAGTAAAATTATAGTCGCCGCTTTTTGTTTTCTGAACGTTTTGCCCCTGTTTGCCTTTACAGAAAACGAAACAGTAATAAGCGTAAGACAATTGATAGAAAGGGTATTGCCCGGACAATCAACCTATTTCGATCTTAATGTAATCGCGCCCGAAAATGGACATGATATCTTTGAGGTCGATAAAAATGGAAATCGGATTGTTCTACGAGGCAATAACCCCGTATCTTTGGCAGTCGCCTTCAACACCTATCTGACAGAAGTAGCTTGTGTTAGTTATAGTTGGGAAGCCAATGGCCCCTTGAAAATTGATCGAAAATTACCGCTTCCACAGACAAAAATACAACGGATATGCAGCGTTAATGAACGATTTTTTAATAATACCTGCACTTTTGGATACACATTTCCTTATTGGGACTGGCAAAAATGGGAACGCTTCATTGATTGGATGGCTATGAATGGGATAAACAGGCCCCTCATGCAAACCGGACAGGAAGCAGCATGGCTGAAAGTATGGAAATCTTTTGGGATGACAGATCAACAAGTCTGCAGTTTTTTCAGTGCACCGGCGCACTTGCCATGGCATCGGATGGAATATGGATAGCTGGGGAGGACCGCTACCTCTCTCTTATATTGATCAGCAATCAAGGCTTCAAAAACAGATTCTCCAACGCTGCCGTCTGTTGGAAATGAAACCCATTCTTTCTGCTTTTGCCGGGCATGTGCCGAAAGAGTTACAAAAAATTTATCCCAAGGTCAAAATTTCGACGATTGAACCCGGATGGGGAGGCATGGATTCGACATATACCACCCACTTTCTGGATCCACAGGAACCATTATTTGCGGAGATTCAGAAACGATTTATTACCACCCAACAACAACTCTATGGCAACGATCATCTTTATTCTGCAGATCCGTTTAATGAAATACCCCCTCCTTCGTGGGAAAGCAATTTTTTAGCACGCGTGAGTAAATCCATTTATGAGTCAATGTCCAACGCAGACCCAAAAGCAGTATGGTATCAAATGTCATGGACATTTTATTTTGATACTGCCCATTGGACTCAACCCCGTCTGGCAGCCATGATTCACGAAGTACCTAAAGGCAAATTAGTATTTTTAGACTATGTAAGTGAAGAACAGGAATATTTTCTAAAATCGGATGCGTTTCATGGAGCACCGTTTATTTGGTGCTATCTTGGTAATTTCGGGGGTAACACTCATTTAGTAGCTCCTTTGCATAAAGTAATGACCCGGTTAAAAAATGTCCGCCAAAACGAAGGATGTATCGGAATTGGATCTACACTTGAAGGCATCAATGTCAATCCCATAATCTATGAAATGGTACTTCAGGCTCCATGGTTGAGCCCTAAGGAGATGGATGTTCAACAATTTATCCGAAAATATGCCGACAGAAGATCCGGGAATGCCGATCCGGCGGTTCGTAAAGCTTGGGAGATTTTATCTGAAAAAGTTCTGGTCGACACTGCTGTAGGAATCTGGAATCATTGTACGGTCTTTCAAATGTCGCCGGTTCTGGACTACAATCGCCATTTTTGGAGTACAAATGCTGACATACCTTACAGTAACATTGATTTACTCCATGCCATTGACTACCTGCTTCAGGGAAGAAAAGAATCAAAGAAAGCGGATGCATACCAATATGATTTGGTGAATTTAACACGACAACTACTTGGAAATTACGGATTTAAAATTTACAGTCAAATAACAGATTCATACCATAAAAAAGATTTGAATTCCTTTCAAAAATATTCCGCCCAATTTATCCGGCTTGGGTTGGAAATAGACAGTCTGTTGGGAACCCGGCACGAGTTTTTACTTGGCAACTGGATTTCCGATGCATCTAAAACAGGAAAAACGCAACCGGAGAAAGACTATTATACGCGCGATGCCCGCGAAATTATTACCACCTGGCACAAAGGAGGCGGAGGATTGACCGATTACTCTAACCGGCAATGGAATGGACTGATAAGCAGTTACTATATTCCACGCTGGCAAGAATTTTTCAATCGGTTAAAACGATCCCTGCAAACACAAACATCATTTGATGAAAAGGAATTCACACAATGGTGTGCTGTTTTTGAACAGAATTGGGTAGATAATAACCATGAAAGTTTTACCACAAAAACACAATCAGATCCGGTAATTTTGTCAGAACAGTTGATTTATAAATACAAGAACAGTATTTTATCGAATCGCTAAACGGTCCTCTTTTTACAACAAAGGGCTAAACAAACGGGCAACGGACTCTTTAATGCGGGTTAGGATAGGTCGGTTACTCCACTCTTCAAGAGTAATTTCGGAGCATTGTGCCTGATCTTGCAGAAAAACATCTCTCAATGCCACAGCAGTTTTTTCATCGTAAATAAAGGCATTGAGTTCGAAGTTTTGTTCATAGCTTCTAAAATCCATGTTGGCCGATCCTATGGTCGATATCTGATCGTCGACCACAATGGCTTTACTGTGCATAAAAGCATTGCGGTAAAGATAGATCTTCACCCCGGCTTCGAGCGACTGGGTGATATACGAAT
>CAZFTY010000321.1:0-3489 GCA_964521835.1 uncultured Microbacter sp. | reverse complement strand
CGACTACTTACAGAACTTACTTTAATCCGTCTTAGCCAATTGACGGACAAAAAAAAAATGAGTTAAGTGAGGAAGAAATTCTTCCTCCCATCGAACTGATTCCCGAAATGCATCTGGGGCAACCGGCCGTTTCGCAATCAGCCCCCGCACCGGCGCAACCTCCCGTTGCTCACCGTGTGTCGGTTTCTACCGCAGAAACACCGACTGCAAAACCGGTAAAGAAAAACATGCTATCGACTCCACCTCCGATCAGCATCTCCATAACCAAACCATTTGTAGAGCAAGAAAAGACAGTAGAAAAGAGCCCTGCCAGAGCTACGAAAACGGAAGAGAAACAGGATAATCCATTTTCTGCCGATTCGCTGGAAAAAGCATGGAAACACTTTGCCAATGAAGTAATTCCGGAAAAGACACATGCTAAAAACATCATGCTCAACAACCTCCCTGCCATTGAGGACAAGCATAAGCTGAAACTTGTTCTCGACCAGATTCTGCAGGAAAATTCTATCAACGAGGTACTTCACGACTTGCTGACCTTTCTGCGACGTAACCTGATGAACGATTTCATCGAAATGGAAATTATTGTCGACACCACCAAAGAAAATACCAAGGTTATGTCGCCACAGGACAAGTTTGCTAAAATGGCCGAGGCCAACCCTGCTTTGTTGCGTCTTAAAAAAGAATTCGGCCTTGAAATTGATTAAGCGCCCTGCAATCACGGCCTTTTTAGTTTTTTTGTCGATGCACTTGAAATAAATTATGTACATTTGCACACTCGTTGTCACATTTCATTTTTCCTGTCAAAACGTTGTGCAGTTGGAGCAGCAAAACTGGGTGTAAACTTGTAAACAAGAGCAACAACACATTTCTATTAATTTTTAAGATTCAAATGAAGCGTATTTTCTTGCTTTTTTTTGCTTTGGGTTTCATTGTCTGTTTGGCTCAGGCGCAAACGTCACCCCAAATCTACTCCCGGTGGAGCGGTCGCATGTTAATTTGCAGCGACACATTAAACCTTTTTTCGGGTTACCAATGGTACAAAAGTGACACATTTAAAGGTACCTATACCCGTCTGAATGCCACCGGACAATATTACACCGAAAACGGCAAAGGTCTGGACGGATACTTCTACGCAGAGGTTACATTAAAAAAAGACGGTTCAAAAATCAATTCGGATACGATCAGCATTCACACACAACCAGTTACCAAAGTATCTGTCTTCCCCAATCCGGCATCAAAAAGCAGTGCGATCAACATAGAGACCTCTTCACCCGACATTCAGTTAGCGAAAATTCAACTGTTTACCATGAGTGGAATCTTGGTTCGTCAATACACTACCACCAATGCGAGTACTGCCATAGAAGCTCCATCGGCTACCGGTTGTTATATGGCACACATACAACTTCAGGACGGTAGCACGACAATTCAAAAGCTGTTTGTAAAATAATCCGGCATCCATTTTCTTTACGACAAATGAAAAAAATAATCGTTTCACTATTCGCGATATTCGTTTCCATTTCCCTGTCTGCTCAAACCCTTCATTTAAAAGGCTTTGAATTCGATGGAAGTGCATCAACAGGTATGTTTGGAGCCAATTATACCCCGGCCAACGGTTCTCAAACCAACGGCCCGGGATTACGTCTCGGCGTTGGTGTCGCCTTTTTCCCCACTTCACACATTGGTATTACCACGGGATTAGAATTTGCCAATTACACGGCGTTTTCAAGCATCAAAGCCGGAACAGCCTATTCGTACACCACATATGACAGCGACGGCTTACCATACACCGAAAAACTAAACATCGACAGCAAAATCAAAGAACAAGATATTTTGTATCGCATAGAGCTCCCGTTGATGCTGCAGTATCGTTACTACCTGCCATCCGGAAATGGCATATATGTTGCGGGAGGAATTAAATTATCGCTTCCGATGGCAGGCTATTATCACGTTAGCGGCGGATCGGTAACATCTACAGGCAAATACGAAAACCTCAATGCCACATTATCGAATCTCCCCTGGTTAGGTTTTACCACAACCGATTTAAAAGGTGACCATGGCATGATTCCAACTTATAAATCATACAACGCGCTGTTTGAAATCGGATATATAAAGAAATTAAAGAAGACCACATTTCTCACACTCAGCGCTTTCGGCGAGTATGGACTGAAGAATATCCAGAAAACAGTAGGTTCGACCAATTTGATTTATCCTTCACTTCAATACATTGGTATTCCCAGCTCAAATGCGGTTAATTTCACCCGTCTAATGTCATTCGGAGTGAAAGCCGCCTGGCACGTCAATATCAGTGGAGAACCTTTGCCGAAAGGAAAGAAAAAGACCTACGAACAGCCCCAAAAATCTATTGAGCCACCATCCGGCAAAGAGATGAAAGGCGGTCGTCACAGAATGGGCAGATAATCTGATTAACATTAATTTATCACAACCTTCAGGTTGATGTAGAATCAATCTTCAAGAGAATACATTTTATGGGAAGAGCATTTGAATACAGAAAAGCACGTAAAATGAAAAGATGGGGCAATATGGCCCGCGTGTTTACAAAACTGGGTAAAGAAATTTCTATTGCAGTAAAATCAGGTGGCCCGGATCCTACCGGTAACCCCCGGCTTCGTGCTTTAATGCAAAATGCGAAAGCCGAAAACATGCCGAAAGAGAATGTTGAACGCGCCATCAAAAAAGCTATCTCCAAAGACGAAGCTGACTACAAGGAGATGGTTTATGAAGGATATGCACCTCATGGTATTGCAGTGGTTGTAGAAACCGCGACCGATAATCCCACCCGTACGGTTGCCAACGTAAGAAGTTATTTCAATAAGTTAGGCGGATCTTTGGGTGTTACAGGAAGTCTCTCCTTTTTGTTCGACCGTAAAAGTGTCTTCAAAATTGTTCCAAAACAGGATATGGATTTGGAAGAACTGGAACTGGAACTGATCGACTACGGTGTTGACGAAATATTTGCCGAAGAAGACGAAGTTATTCTCTACGGTGAGTTTGAATCGTTCAACAAAATTCAAAAATATCTCGAAGAAAACGATTTTGAAATCATCAGCTCTGAATTTGAACGCATTCCCAACGACACGAAGGAACTGGGAGAGGAAGAACAAGCTCAGGTAATGAAACTGATTGAACGGATAGAAGATGACGAAGACGTACAAAACGTCTTTCACAACATGAAATAACAACACTGTTTTTGGTGTACAAAAGCCCTTCGTGTCATCACCGGAGGGCTTTTTATTCTATTGGCTATGCGACATATTTTGTTTTCCATTCTACTGGGCGGCATGTTATGCGGTACGATAAGTGCCGGTAATTTACCCCGCGAAGAGGCTTCGTTAAAAGCCCTGTTCGGAAAACTACACAAAGCGCCCTCCGATTCGCTCCGGTCTCTTTTCAACGACTCCATTTGCCAACAACTGAGCGTCGCGCTTAAAAACGATTCCTCTTTTGCATATGCCTTCGATTCGCTCCCCT
>CAZFTY010000320.1:0-3509 GCA_964521835.1 uncultured Microbacter sp. | reverse complement strand
CGGATACGGCCGGGAAGGCGCTGCATCATATCGATATTCAGCCCCTGATCGGCCACCACCCGCGTTACCTCGGCAATCTGAACAGCCGTCAGTTTCCGACCGAGCAGCGTCAGAATATACCTATTTTTTCCCTGAAGGCTTACCCAGCGCTCGTAACGCTCTTCGGTAATCGGCGTAAATCTGAGGCTAACACCCAATTCGTACGACTTGAAAAGCAACTCCTTCATGATTTCGCCGGAGTTACCGCTTTCTGTTTTATAAAGGATTCCTAATGCCAGGTGGTTGTGAATATCGGCCTGACCGATATCGAGAATGAAGGCGCCGTAACGCGCAAGAATTTCGGTAAGAGCAGAGGTTACCCCCGACTGATCTTCGCCCGAAATGTTGATCAGAACAATTTCGTCTGTAGTGGTCATAAATATAAAACTAATTCTTTTTTGCGGTTGCAAAAGTAAGGAAAAAGTTTTAACAGAGAAACGAACTGAAACAGCGAATTCTACTTTGTATGGCGGCAAAAGCTAAATTTGCAAAAAAGATATGGGCTCATGTAATTTTTTGACTCTTTTTGCATCTAACAGATTAAAAGAATAATAGACAAAAGTATGTTATATCGTAAATTTATCTATCTTTGTTTCGTCAAAAAACAATTAATTACTATGGTATTACTCGATTTGGTCAAACAGGAGTGGCTGAAGGGAATTCGCTCGTCGGGTTTCTATAAAAATGTTACGGTGCGCATTTTCATGGGCATATTTTCACTCTACCTTGGGGGGTTGCTGCTTTTCATGGGTTTTTCGCTCAACAAAATCCTGGAAGAGGTGCCGGGAGGAACACCCATGCAACTTTTCAACGGAGCACTGCTCTATCTGCTTCTAACGGGGCTGGCTCTTCGTTTTGTGATGCAGCAGCTCAACACCGTCAATCTTACCACGTATCAGATACTCCCGCTCAAAAGATCGGCACTTATCAACTTTTTGTTGCTAAGACCTCTGGTAAGTCCGGCCAACTACATCATGCTGCTGGTTATTGTGCCCTTTGCCATTCGGTCGGTATCGGCCTATTACGGCGGAGGTATAGCCTTACGGTTTATTATTGCCTTTGAATTGATGGTGTGGAGCAATTCGCTGCTGACCTCATTTCTCAAACGCCGTTTCGGATCGGGATTTTTCTCGTTTATTGTGGTGCTGGCCTCTATCGCAGCCATATTTTTATGCGAATACCTGCATCTGTTTTCGATGTTTGCCATTTCCAAAGCGGTCTTCGGCTTCGTGGTAATGAGCCCTGCCGGGCTGTTGATACCGTTAGCCATCGTTGCCTGCGCCTTTCTTCTTAACAAATGGTTTTTCGCTCAAAATTATTACCCCGAACGGTTCAACAGCAAGCTACAGACCTCGCGTACAGCCACAACCGACTTGTCGTTTCTGAATCGTTTCGGCATCATCGGAGAATTGATATCCCTGCAAATAAAACTGATGCTACGCCATAAACGAACACGTACCATTCTTTTCCTATCGGCACTCTTTCTTTTCTATGGGTTGCTTTTCTATACAAACGGTCAGCAGGGCGACGGAATGCGTTTCTTTTGCGCCATGTTTATGACCGGCATTCTGATGTTTATGTACGGGCAATGGTCTATCAGCTGGGACAGTGCCCATTTCGACAGCATCCTGACAAAGAATATTCCGGCTCGCACCTATATCCTTGCCAATTATTATCTGATGCTGGCCTTCAACGTTATTTGCTTCGTACTGACCACACCCTATTTCTTTCTCGGAACGAAAATTATCTACCTGCATCTGACTGCTTTCCTGTTCAATACAGGCTGTAACATTATTTTATTACTATTTTGCGCCACGTTCAACAACAAGCGGGTCGATCTTTCGCGCTCGACGGCCATGAACTATCAGGGCACCACTTATAAAAGCTTTCTGGTTATGTTGCCCGTATTGTTATTCCCGATGATGTGGGTGTTTGCCATTTCATGGCTCGCTTCGCTGGCAGTTGCATTATGGTCGCTGGCCGCAATGGGTCTGATCGGGCTGATTCTGAGAAAACCCCTGCTCAACCTTTGCGTAAAACAGTTCAATAGTCGCAAATACATTATTGCTCAGGGATTTCGCGAGGTAGAATAGACACAGTTTAAATATATCACGCCAATGCGATCATATCACACAGTCTCTCTAAACATTAAACCTTCAACATTAAACAACCTATGATACAAGTTTCCAATCTCAAGAAAGTATACAACGGAGTAACCGTACTCGATATTCCCGGGCTAACTATTGCCAAAGGCGAAAGCTTCGGGTTGGTAGGTAACAACGGAGCCGGCAAAACCACCTTTTTCCGCCTTATTCTCGATCTGATCGAAGCTAATGACGGTGAAATACAAGTTGACGGCCAAAAGGTCGCCCGGAGCGAAAGCTGGAAACCGTTTACGGGCTCTTTTCTCGACGAAGGGTTTCTGATCGATTTTTTTACTCCACAGGAATATTTTCAGTTTGTGGGCAAACTATACAACAAATCGGAAGGGGATATCGCTCTGTTTCTCGAGTCGATGGAGGAATTTTTCAATGGAGAAATTAACGGCAGCAAAAAACTTATCCGTGAGTTCTCCAAGGGTAACCAGAAGAAAATAGGCATTGCAGCCGCCCTGCTTTGCGACCCGCAGTTGCTGATTTTAGACGAGCCCTTTACCGCGCTCGATCCATCCTCGCAAATACGGTTAAAACGGATTCTGACCGATCTGCAGGCGACCCGCAACATGACGATGCTGATCTCCAGCCACGACCTGAATCACGTTACTGAGGTATGTAAACGTATTGTGGTACTCGAAAAGGGCAATGTTGTGAAAGATATTGCTACCGGCGAGGATACCCTGAAAGAGCTGGAAAACTATTTCGCCGTTTAGCGGTACGATAACACAACCACACTCTCAACCAACCCCGTTCGTCATCACAATGACGAACGGGCTTTTTTATTTGGTTGTTTCCCACTCTACCGGGAGTTGAAGATCAGTTGTGGATGGCGAATTGGTCATCAGGTTCACATTCTCTATCTTGTGTCCGATTGTTTTGCCCGCATTGAGGGCAAACCGGATTATGGCACTTTTTCCAGCCGCGATGCCCTGTTGTAGCTGCTGAGCTGAGATGCAACCACAGTCCGAGAAAAGCTTACGGATAAACAACGTCGTTTTACCGGCGTTGCGTAGTTCAAAACTACCGGTTAGTCTGCCATTGCTTTTTGTTTTTCCGAGAGCGACCTTCTTCGTCAGCAAAATTGCAACCGGAGCCGACGCTTTTTGAGCCGGTGCCAGTTTTGAAAAATTCTCCGAAATAAACCCTGCGACGGTCAACCAATTCTCTTTTGAAGCGGCAGCATCACCCTTCACGTCCAATGCTATCCGGTCGTTCCTGAAACCCCAGTCATTTATCAACGCACTGTTGTAGTTCAGTTTCAACAGAGCCGTTTTTCCCGGAGCAACCCGTATTGGTTCTGTTTCCGTAGTAATG
>CAZFTY010000319.1:0-3511 GCA_964521835.1 uncultured Microbacter sp. | reverse complement strand
ATTGCAGTATACCTCACCAACCGACGCTTCCATTGTGGGTACCGTGATGCCGATTATGGCCATGGTTATTTCGTTCTTTATTCTGAAAGAGCCGATTACATTCAAAAAGGCAGGAGGAGTGTTTCTGGGCCTGTTCGGCGTGTTGTGTGTGATTCTTTCGGCAGGTACTTCGTCGGGAGTATCGAGCCCGGCTCCCGTGTTGGGCGATCTCTGTTGTGTGTTAAGTTGCCTGATGTACGCGTTCTTTCTGGTGGTGACGCGCGATGTGTCGAAACGCTATTCGCCGGTAACCATTATGAAATGGATGTTCCTTTTTTCAACCGTTTTCGCTTTTCCGTTCGGATATAAGGATTTGATGAAAGCGAATCTTTTTGTTAGCGGATCGGCCGACGAATGGATGGCTTATGGATACCTGCTGATAGGTGCTACCTTTCTTACCTATTTGCTGATGCCGGTGGCTCAAAAGAGAATCCGGCCTACGACAATCGGTATGTACAATTATGTGCAACCACTGATTGCTTCTATCATCGCTATTTCGGCAGGGCAGGATCAATTCACCTGGATCAAACCGGTAGCTGCGGTATTGATCTTTGCGGGAATCTATCTGGTGACTACCAGTAAATCGAGGGAGGATCTGGAACGGGAAAGAGAGACTGTAGAGTTCGAATCGAAGAGACAAAAATTGTCCATTGAGTCGGTTGTGCAACCATCTTCTGAAAATAGAAATAAATTAAAATAATACTCAGTTAGTTATGAACATTTTACTACTTGGATCGGGCGGCAGAGAGCACGCCATGGCATGGAAAATAGCGCAAAGTCCTAAGGTGTCGAATCTTTATATTGCTCCCGGCAATGCGGGTACCTCTTCGGTGGGAACCAATCTGGCGGTCGCAGCCGATGATTTTTCGGCAATCAAACAGGCCGTTAAGGAGTATGCAATCGATATGGTCGTTGTGGGGCCTGAAGATCCATTGGTAAAAGGTGTCGCCGATTTTTTCGAAGCTGACGTGGAATTGAATAAAATTCCGGTTATCGGTCCGAACAAAGTGGCTGCCCAACTGGAGGGAAGTAAAGATTTTTCCAAGCAGTTTATGGTGCGCAACGATATTCCGACGGCACGTTATCAGAGTGTGACGCTCGATACGTTGCAGGCGGGTGTGTCGTTTCTGAATACGCTGGAAGCGCCTTACGTGCTCAAAGCCGATGGTTTGGCGGCCGGTAAAGGGGTTTTAATTATCAATGATCTCGACGAAGCAATTGCGGAATTGCAGAATATGCTTCAGGGTAAATTCGGCGCTGCCGGCAATACGGTGGTTATCGAGGAGTTTCTCTCCGGCATCGAATGCTCGGTGTTCGTAATTACCGATGGCAAAAACTATAAAATTCTTCCCGAAGCAAAAGATTACAAACGGATAGGCGAGGGCGATACCGGACTGAATACAGGCGGTATGGGTGCCGTTTCTCCGGTTTCGTTTGCCGATGCTACCTTTATGCAAAAGGTGGAGAATCGCATTATCCGTCCCACGGTGGAGGGGCTGCACAAAGAGGGAATCGTTTACAAAGGGTTTATCTTCTTCGGCTTGATAAAGGTGAAGGACGAACCGGTCGTGATAGAGTACAATGCCCGCATGGGTGATCCCGAAACAGAGGTGGTAATGTTGCGATTGAAGTCGGATATTGTCGATCTGTTTGAAGGGGTGGCTGCCGGTAATCTGAACGAAAAAAAGGTTGAGTTCGATTCGCGGAGCGCAGTGACCGTGATGCTCGTTTCGGGTGGATATCCCGAAGCGTACGAAAAAGGCAAAGAAATCTCCGGCCTCGATAAAGTGGAGGGAAGTATCGCTTTTCATGCCGGCACTAAAGAGGTGAATGGTAAAGTGGTGACCAACGGTGGACGTGTGATCGCGGTCAGTTCGTATGGCTCCAACAAGGATGAAGCGCTGGCTCAGTCGTTTGCCAATGCCCGTAAGATTGAGTACGAAGGAAGATACTTCCGCCGTGACATCGGTTTCGATTTATAAACTATTATTTTTCAATGGTGTTTTCGCTTCGTGATGTAACGGTGACTTTTGATGGCGAACCTATTTTTTCTCCGGTCAGTTTTGATTTGAATCAGGGAGATAAAATTGCTATCAGCGGTCCGTCAGGAAAAGGTAAGAGTAGTATGTTCAATGTTTTACTCGGTTTTGAATGCCGTTACAGAGGTGAAGTGTTGTTTGAAAACAGGCCGTTGTCTCCCGCCGTTGTTTCCGAAATACGGAAAAATGTGAGCTGGTTGCCTCAGGAAATCAGTGTGTTGCCCATGCAAACGGTGCGCGAGTTTATCTATGCTCCGTTTGAATATCAGGTAAATAAATCGATTCGTCCGGCTGCCGACAGGATTGAATATTGGTTTGATGCGTTGAACCTGAAAACCGCGATTCTGAATCATCCCATCAGTATCGTTTCGGGTGGTGAAAAACAGCGGATCGGCATCCTGACCGTTCTTTTGTTGCAACGTCCGGTGCTCTTTCTTGATGAGCCTGTAGCTGCTCTCGATGCCAAAACGAAAAAGAAAGTGGTGGATTTGTTGCTCGGTCAGGGGCGGCAAACCATCCTGTCGACATCGCACGATGCCGTTTGGAATGAGCATTGTGATAAAATAATTACGCTTTGATAGGTTCTACGGTAGATATTAGTTGGACGGGATTGCTTATCAGTGAATTGATGTTGGCAATTCCTCTCTTTGTGCTCGGATATTATCGTACCCGTTTGGTCAAACCGGCTCTCTTCTCGGTTGTGCGAATGACCGTTCAACTCTTTCTGGTCGGCATTTATCTGGGTTATATTTTCAAGCTGAACAATCCCTGGGTCAATATAGCGTGGGTGCTGGTCATGCTGGGTGTTACCTGTCAAACTATTGCCCGTCGTGGTGAATTGAAGCTCCACTATTTCCTGCTGCCGTTTGTCATCTCCATTGTTTTTACCCTGATTATTATCGATACTTTCTTTCTCGGATTTACCGTTCGCATCGGTTACCTGCTCGATGCCCGCTATTTTATTCCGATCACCGGCATGTTGCTGGGTAATATCATGCAATCCAATGTTATCGCGGCCAATTCGTTTTATCATAATCTTTATAAGAACAAAACCCAATTCCGTTTTGCACTGGCATCCGGAGCTACTCAGCACGAGGCAGTTTTCCCCTTTATCGGAGAGGCGTTGAAGAAGGCATTCAACCCGACCATCGCGCAAATGGCCACTATCGGACTGGTGTCGTTGCCGGGTATGATGACTGGCCAGATTCTGGGCGGAAACGATCCGTCGGTTGCCATCAAATATCAAATAATGATGATGATAGCGATTTTTACCGCCAACGTGATTAGCGTAATATTGTGCATCCGGTTGTCGGGACGTTTTATTTTTGATCCGTATGGCAATTTACGTGAAGATATTGTCCGGACGGGGTTTGGTACCAAACAGATATAATGGGGGTTAAGAACCGGCGAAGATATTTTCAAATTGACAATTA
>CAZFTY010000318.1:0-3522 GCA_964521835.1 uncultured Microbacter sp. | reverse complement strand
GAGTACCCGGGCAACTGAAGCGCAAGTAGGAACATGGAGTATGTTATCCTTTCAATACCGATGTTTTGGCTAATCTTCCCAAAGTACTTCCCAACTCATATATTATTTCGTCGAAAGGTGTAAAGGGAACCCGCGATCAGTTCCATTTCAGTACGGCCGGTATGCGCGAATTGGGCAGACGTTATGCCGTTCAGATGCTGAAATTGCAGGGATTCAAATATAGTGAATCGCTCGGGCCGGTGCCTGATAAATGAGAAATAGCCGGACAAACCGGTTTTAAATACAGCAACAGACAGACGGGAACGCACTGATTTTCGTCTGTCGTTTGTTTCTAACCCGAATTATTCAAAAGTCGATAAATTGTATCTGTAATGAGAAGATTAGTCTCTTTTTTTGTCTCTCTATCTATGTGTGCTGCTCTATTCGGACAGCAACCGCAAAACGGAACCGCAAGTGGCTGGTATGCCGATAGGGAAGAAGTGTTGCACTCTCCTGCTGCTGGTGTACAGTCCGTTCCCCTGACTTCGGTGGAGGCCGATCAGTATGTGATTACTACCGATGTGAAATGGCTTGCCGGACAGCAACCGAATGGCGGAGATGCTGATATTTGTGTGGATATTAAAAATAGTTCCGACAACCAAAAGTATCGTTTCCGTCTGCATAATCCGCAAAATGATCCAGCCGGTCAAACAGCAGCAAATGCGGTTACCTTTGCTATCGAAAAAGAGACGACAGCTGTGTCATCCGGTGGCCGGTGGGAGCCGGTGGTGAGCGCCGTTGCCAAACCGGGACAAGCAGATAAAGCCGATACCTGGCACAACCTGTTTATTACGGTTTCGGGGAAGAATGTTTCGGTAAAGTGGGACGATGCGGTGGTATTGACTTGCGCGGGCTTAGAAAGCACGGCTACAAAGAATGATATTGCCCTTGGAACCAGCCATACGGCAGCACACTGTAAAAATATTCAGGTATCGTCGATTGACAGGTTCTTGGTCTATATGTCGGGTATTCCTGAAACGGTAGCAACCCCTAAGTAGTCGCAAATCAAAGGAGATTGTTGCTGTAATGTCATAATAAAACACAAACAAATTATACCAATGAAAAAAACAGTTATTTTTGCAATTGCCCTGCTTTGCTGCGGGTTGACTTTCGGACAGAAAGCTCAGAAAGTCGTGAAAGAAGAATTAGGCGATCACAATGGCAGTCAGGTTTGTCTCTACACGTTGACCAACAAAGCCGGTAATGTATTGAAGGTAACCAATTACGGTGCCCGTATTGTTCGGATAGAGGTGCCCGATAAAAACGGAGTGAAAGATAATGTGACCACCGGTGGCGATAAGCTGGAATCGATTGTGCGTGGAGATGCTTTCGGCGGAGCCAGCATCGGACGGTTTGCAAACCGTATCGCCAACGGAAAATTTACACTCGACGGAGTGGAATATTCGTTGCCAATCAACAACCGTCCTAATACCCTGCATGGAGGACGTAACGGCTGGTATTCAAAAGTATGGAGCTCTGAAATAGTGAAAGGGAGCAAACAACCGGCTGTAAAATTCTCGTATGTTAGTCCCGATATGGAAGAGGGTTTTCCGGGCAAGGTAACAATTTCGGTTACCTACACGTGGAACGATAAAAACGAAATCGTGATCGATTATGCTGCAACAACCGATAAGAAAACGGTAATCAACGTAACCAATCATGCCTATTTCAATTTGCATGGAGTGGGGAAAGGGTATATCTTCGACCATATTCTGACCTTGAAAGCATCGAAATATACGCCGTTGAATGCGACAAAGATACCGACCGGCGAAATTCGTCCGGTAAAGGATACTCCTTTCGATTTTACGACACCGCATCCGATGGGGTACAAAATAGGAGAGACCTATAACAATGCGCCGTTTCAGGGATATGATGATAATTATGTGCTTGACGGCAAAGAAAAGGTTTGTGCCACGGTTTACGATCCCGAAAGCGGAAGAATGATGGAAGTAATTACCGATCAACCGGGTATGCAATTCTATTCGGGTATGGGAGGCGCACAATGGAAAAAAGCAATCGATAACGGAGAGAAGCCAACCAGCACGCGCTCGGCCTTTGCTCTCGAAACGCAGCATTTTCCCGATAGTCCTAATCAATCGCTGTTCCCGTCTACGGTATTGAATCCCGGTGAAAAATTCAAATCGAGAACCATTTATCGTTTCTCGGTGAAAAAATAGTCGGTATCTTTGCACGTGGGAGGTATAAATGGATGTGCAAACCAAAATATCCGTTCGCTTTGTATCGATTTCCATTCTGCTGTTGGTATTGGCGCGATGTAGTAGTTCGCGGCATCTTGAAAAGCGTCAAAGCAAAGCCGTGTACGAGTCGTTAGGACTGGATAAGGAGCGAAAGGACAACTATGCACTCTACCGGGAAGCCTCCGCATGGTTACATGTTCCCCACATAGAGGGAGGAACTTCGCGACGGGGCACGGATTGCTCTTTTTTGGTGTACACCATTTATAAAACCGTTTATGGCAAAACGCTGGAGCGGAACTCATCGGCCATGCTGGCGAAAAATTGCCGGAAAATAGGTAAAAGCAGGCTACGGGAAGGTGATCTGGTATTTTTTAGCACGGGGAATAAGGCCAAAGCCTATGTCAACCATGTTGGTATCTATCTGAAAGCAAATAAGTTTTTACATGCCTCCACATCGAGAGGAGTCATTGTAAGCGACCTTGACGAACCCTATTACCAGAAAACCTGGGTTTGCGGAGGTCGGGTAGAGTAGATCGATAAACCATTGTGTTCGTATCACATAACAATAATCTTTATAATTAAAATGAAGACAAAGCGATTGATTATCAGTGTTTTTGTTTTGTTGCTCGGAGTGAGCGCCTTTGCTCAGAAAAATAATCGGGATACCAGCGATTATTATTGGGACGATCAGCAGGATAATGAAGTGCGTATGAACTTTTTGATGGCAATTATCGGTCTGCCTGAAGTTAATTATGAGCGTTACCTTTCCGAGAATATGGGCGTAGGAGTGGCTATGGCATTCTCTATCGAGAAGGTGAAAGACATGACTCTGCGTTCGATGGTTCTTCCCTATTGTCGTGTCTATTTTGGCGAAAAGAAAGATAACGGCTTCTTTATTGAAGGAAACATGGCTATGGTGTCGCAAAAAGAGTCAGTGAACTACTACAACATCGACGGGTATGGATATATTACCTATACCGGAACGGGTTATAATACGGCTACAGCTCTGGGCTTCGGAGCTGCTGTCGGTTTCAAGTTGCTGACCCGCGGTGGAGTCACCGGAGAGTTGTATCTGGGTGCGGGCCGTTTGTTCGGCAATCCGATCGACAGAGCCTATCCCCGATGCGGAATCTGTATCGGAAAACGGTTTTAGTGGCTATGTGTATTGAAAATAACTCATTACACTATGTTTCGGCATAGCTGAGGCATGAGTACGAACAAATCCCTGTAAAGTGAATGTCATTTTGCAGGGATTTGTTGTTTGTGTGTATTTACCGGATAAAGC
>CAZFTY010000317.1:0-3523 GCA_964521835.1 uncultured Microbacter sp. | reverse complement strand
ATCTTTTCTACTGTTTTCTTTCCTGGCTTCCGTCTACCTGTAACATAATGACTAAGTTGACGCTGATTTACGCCTGTGATCTTCTCTAATCCAGACAAAGATAGCATTTGTGCATAAGAAGACAAAAAAGAAGCCATATCATACTTAAAGACAAATTCAATATCATCGGGAAACAATTTACCTTCTTCTTCAAAAACAACTTTCATTTCTTCTTTTGATTTATAGAAATCAGCTATCGCCTCCTGCACTGTACTTCCTTGCCCAAATAAACCAAATGAAATATCTTCTCTATATTCGAGATTAACATCATATGTACCGTCAACGCCCCTTTCTATAATTGCATTTGCTTTCATAATCTTAGTTTTTGAATCCGGGGTTAAAACTTAACCCCGGATTGTTTACTGATTGATTTTAACGTCCCCGGCTTAGCCTCTTCACTTTTATGATTGCTTGTCGGGAAATACCTGTCGGTTATTGGGCTGTACCAAATCGGATGATTACCTCCGCTTCGTGCCTCATAACAACCGGCTTGTCGTAGCTTTCGCTCAACTTCAGAATACTTCATAATGTCTATGACCGTTTGATTAATACATTGCAAAGATAGTAATATTAATACCAATATCCAATAGATGATAGTATATTTAATAGCATTTTATATGTATTTAACAATACAAAAGCCGCCAAATCACTACAGATCAAGCGGCTAAAAAAAATAAAATCTATGTCAATATGATTTACGTACTTTTCAATATATCTGGCGATACAACATTATATCAGTATAACTGGCTGTATTGTTCAATTGTGCATAAATCTCCTTTGTAATTGCTTCTCGGAATGGATTATCAAGTCCTAAATTTTTTTCCATCCAATCGCATAGCTCAACAATCTCGCTTTTATCAGAAGTAAAATAAAAGTATGAGTTATATTGCACGACCTGCAACACATCGAGATAATCACTTAATTTCCAATAATCATCTTTATTATATGTGCTTACATCCGTCGATAAATACGGCGGATCAACCAAGAACACAACGCCAGGAATGTCTTTATACAGCCCGTATAGTTCTTTATAATCCATGTGCACAATCTCAACTCCAGAGAGATAATCAGCAGCCAGCGCATAGTCACTTTTCCGTACTACATTATACATCGTTTGCTTTGACATTTCCTCGAAACTTGTAGCGTAATTCATGGAAAACAAAAGGCTACTCGAAAGCGTGATGTAATCTACATATCCCGATTCTTTACTTATCCGCTCGAGCACTTTAACGCGTTGCTGATCGCTTAATTTCTTTTTCGGTAGGCAGTCGACCAGCGATACCCGCAAATCGGCCAGAATGGCGTTTGTTCTCGCTATATTGGCAAGTCGCTGACTATAATTATCAAAATCGTTATACACTACCGTTGCTCCTGGAAAAGATTGCTTAACCGTATGCGACAGCAATCCACTACCACCAAACAAATCAACAAACACGGTACTATATTGGAAATCACCTAATGCCTGTTTAAACGCTGCTAAGAATCTTCTTTTTTGCCCCTGAAACGGCAGGGGAGCCTGATTGTAAATATTCATATTATTATTAACTTTGTTGCGTCCTACATTTATTGATAAAAAGGTGCGAGCACACCTATAAACCGAAGGCTTAACGGCCTCTGGCTTGGTGTGCTCGCACCTTTACTATATAGCGACGTAGGACTCGCTATATGGAGCCGGGGGCTTTGTTTTACCCCCAGATGATTATACTTAAGTTCCTATTTATAACATTTGATACCAAATAACCACGCCAAAAAACGATGTTTAGCGGCCCATTCGCTTGTACAATTGATTCTATCCAGCTGCCTTGCATACGCAGTAATGACCGATTCTTTACTCCTGACCATCGTATCTAATCGAGCCGCTTTCTGACGCTCCAGACTCAGAACTCCAGTCAAGGTATTTGTCAGTACATACAGGCTATCTTTTTCTGTCTCCAGCCCTTTAATGTATCGCTGTTTAACCATCACTAAACTATCACACGTTTGCAGCGTGTGATGGGTTGTGTAATATGCCGACAAACTGTCGTTAGCAGATCGAAGACCGGTATTTTTCTGACGCTCTATCGATAGGTTTTCTCTTACCGTAATGATTTGTCCGTTTTTCACAGAGAGCAGACTATCAAGCCTTGCAATTTGTTTTCGCTGATTTACCGTGTTGGTACTATCAGTTACTGTCGCTTTTCGGTCGGGAATCACTTTTACCGGTTTGTGGTCGCAGCGGGAAAGGACGGACAATACCACAACGATTACAACGATCCCGGCAAATACATATCCGATTATTCTAATTTGTCGTATCATCTTGATTTGTTTTTATGGTTTTACGTTTAGCAAAATATGCTACGACAGCGGCCACGGCCAGCACATAAAATTGATACTTTGTGTACCAATCAGGAAGCATCGTGCCTGCCGTTGCTGAGTTGATAACTGTTATCAGCGTTGGAACTCCAGCTGCAATACCGGCGATCCAGTTCCAGAGCTTCGGCGTTTTTGATTTCAAACGCTGAATTTCGTTTTTTAAGAAGGTAATTAGTTTCATATCTGTGAATTATTTATGTGATGACAGAGTGATTACTTATCAAACACCCGAGCACTCCATCCGTAATAGTATTTTTTATTGGTTGGGCGTGTCTTTGTGAGTCGGTAGTACTTCAGAAGCGTTTCGTACTTGTAAATTTTAATGAACTGAGCGGCGGTCATAACCGGTCGCTGGTTCAATCGGCAAATAGAATCCCGGAGAATTTTTACAGAATCGCACCGAACCTGCGCTGTGAGCATTAACGGAACGAACAAAAGAGTTAAAATCAGCTTTTTCATGTCAGTAGATTGAGTTTGGTTAGTAATGTGTCCGACACTTTACCGGTTCGCGGTAAAGCTACAATCTCCTCCGCACGAGCGATGGCCGGTGAAATGCCTTCCAGTACCGCTTTATCGACCAATAGATCGGCAATAGTCTGTTGTTTGATACAGTCTCCGTGAATAGGTTGCCAGAAGTTTCTACGATAAAAGTCCAGAATCATAGCCCTGACGTTCAAATCAGTCGCCAGTGATCCGGGGAATCCTGTCCGTTTCTTGGCTGCATCCACATACAGCCAGATAACTTCGTGCGGCCAGTTATTTCTGGAGATGCCCGCGATTGTCTCACCACCGGTATCATCTGGGTCTTTCACATAGCCAGATTTACCATATTTCTGTCGATACCCCTCAGATTCCAATACCGGATTGATGGCTAATTCAAAATCTGCCATTACTTTACCTCTCTTTCTTTTTTAAGACCAAATAATTTAATGAAATACCCTACACCTTGCAGGGATAATATATCATACAGCAGGCTTATTGCTATGTTTCCCGGCCATAATTGCTTTCCATTTTTCAAAACATTCAGGATGTAATATAACGTCACAATTACAGTTGACCATTTCACTCCTACCGCAGTGAACACACTATCATGTAGATTTATGCCGGTCGACGAAATAAAGAATATCAAACC
>CAZFTY010000316.1:0-3523 GCA_964521835.1 uncultured Microbacter sp. | reverse complement strand
TCCGTCCGCTTCACATTCCGGATCAACGCATCGGCCGAAATAAATTCGGTATAGACCAGATCGGCACCAAACTGCTTACAAAGCAAGCGGAAAGCCGGATCGGTTACGTCCTCCATCGGAGCCAAAAACAAGGGATATTCGGGAAATATAATGTTGCCTATCTGCATATTACAATCGATTTCAGTTGAAATATAAAAGAGATGCAAAGATACGGCTAATTTCTCTTTCGCTAAAAAACAGAAAACAGAGAATCCATAATTTAGATTTAACAAGAAATCGCACTTGCAATCACTTGCCAATTTGTCGTACTTTTGCACTCAATAAATCCTCAAAATAAATAACTCCCAAATAATTGCCGATTATGAGTAATCTGTCCCTACACGATTTCATCCGTCAAATACCGAAAGCCGAGCTTCACCTTCACATCGAGGGAACATTCGAACCAGAACTGATGTTTGAAATAGCCCAACGAAATAAAGTCGCAATCCCCTATTCGTCCGTAGAAGAGGTGCGCAAAGCCTATCAGTTCGGCAATTTGCAGGATTTTCTGGATATCTACTATGCCGGAGCTGCCGTTTTGCAAAAAGAAGAGGATTTTTATGACCTGACAATGGCATATCTTCTGAAAGCAAAAGAAGAGAATATCGTTCATACCGAAATCTTTTTCGACCCGCAAACACACACAGAGCGTGGAATTGCTTTCAAAACGGTAATCACAGGCATTCACAAAGCTCTTTTAGACGGCGAGAAAAGGCTTGGAGTTACTTCGAGGCTAATCTTATGCTTTCTGCGTCACTTAAACGAAGAATCGGCCTTAAAAACGCTTGAAGAGGCATTGCCGTACAAAGAGTGGATCGCGGCAGTCGGTCTTGACTCGTCAGAAGTGGGAAATCCGCCTTCAAAATTTCAAAAAGCATTCGAAAAAGCCGCTGAAAAGGGTTTTCTTACCGTTGCTCATGCCGGCGAAGAGGGCGATGCCAAATATGTGAAGGAGGCTATAGATGTTTTGAAAATTGACCGTATCGACCACGGAAACCGATCGCTTGACGACCTGAATCTGATCAAAGAGATTATCGACAGAGGATTGGCTCTGACGGTTTGTCCGCTTTCCAATCTCAAATTGCAGGTGGTAAAATCGGCTGATTTACATCCGCTTAAAAAGATGCTGGAGCTCGGCATGATGGCGACTGTCAACTCGGACGATCCGGCCTACTTCGGTGGCTATCTCAACGCAAATTTCATCGTAATGACCGATGCTCTGGGCCTTTCCAAAGAGGAGATTACCCTGTTAGCCAAAAATTCGTTTGCAGCCAGCTTTCTGTCCGAAGCCGAAAAGCAGGAAAAAATAGCTGAAGTAGAAAATTTTTACAATACAAATAATTGAAAATAAACCATATGAAGAAAATATTAATTATCAGAAACGAAAGCAGCGAAGGTGGCGGATTGCTTTACGAGGTACTCCGTGAAATGAACATTTCTGCCGATGAAATCGATCTTGCCGCCGGAATGCCCTTCCCTTCCCCTCTCGATTACGGTGCGCTAATCGTTCTTGGCGGTCCGGACAGTGCCAACGACACGACTGAAAAGATGACGACTGAAATAATCCGCATCCAGGAGGCACTGAAAGCCGGAATTCCATACCTGGGAATCTGTCTCGGACTGCAGACTTTGGTGAAAGCGGCCGGTGGAAAGGTAGTAAAAAGTCCCGTTAAAGAGACTGGTTTTCGCGGACCCGACGACGAATTGTTCCGCATAGAACTAACCGAAGCGGGCAAAAACGATCCGCTTTTTGAAAAGCTTGGAGACAATTTTCCGGTATTTCAACTACATGGAGAAACCGTAGAACCTACTGATTCAATGACCCTTTTGGGAACCGGAAAACTGTGCCGCAATCAAATTGTGAAAGTTGCCGATAAAAGCTACGGCATTCAGTGCCATTTTGAACTGACCCGCGAAATGTTTGTAAAGTGGATGGATGAAGTGGAAGATCTGAAGGCGATAGATCAGGAAAAATGTGTGGAAGATTTTTGCTCCTTCTTCGAAGAATATATGTTTACGGGCAAACAACTGTTCCGCAACTTTTTGAAAATAGCCGGATATTAAATCATAAAGAACAAAGATAAAAGAGCAAAGAACAAAGACATGGTAAACACATCTTTATTCTTTGCTCTTTATTCTATATTTCTATCTAATTACCAGCTACCGCTGGCACCGCCGCCGCCGCTACTTCCACCGCCAAAGCCGCCGAAATCGCCGCCGCTCCAGCCACCACCACTGTCAGACCATCCGCCGCGACCGGAATTTCCGAGATTACTCAAAATACTTCCGATCAAAATACCTCTGGCAATGTCGCCGCCACCACCACCGCCAAAACCACTACCTTTGTTTCCTCTCGAAAGAATAAAAATAATGATAATGAACAATAAAAGCAGTGGAATTACACCAAAACCAATGCCTTTACCAACATTCCGTTTTTTGACATTCTTGATCTTATATTCTCCGGCAGCAGCTTTCGATAAATCGTTTACAGCAAGGTCAATACCTTTATAATAACTGTTTGCTCTAAAAGCCGGTTTAAGATCACTGTCGATAATATTTCCACAAATTATATCGGGAATAGCCCCTTCCAGACCATAGCCTACTTCAATTCGTATCTGGTGGTCATTTACCGAGACAAGCAACAAAACTCCGTTGTTCGTCTTTTTATTACCAATTCCCCATGCGCGAAAAGTAGCAGTTGCCACATCTTCAATCGGACGATCGTTCAAAGAGGGCACAGTTACAACACAAATCTGATTGGAAGTGCTGTCGTCTAAAGCGACCAATTTTCTTTCAAGCATCTCTTTTTCGCTATCATTCAAAACATTGGCATTATCCACAACCAAACGTGGAGGATCCGGCAGAGGAAGAGCATTCTTTTGAGCCAGCAACGAAAGGCTGAACAGGCAAAAAACAAATGTCAAACGAATTATTCTGTTCATCATAGAAGAATTTACTTATTAACAATTATATCATCCGGTAATTCATTGACATCATTTTCTTTATCGTAGGGAAAATGTTGCTTTAGCGCGCATCCTATCTCTTTTACCACATTGATTATTCCAGCCGCAATGGTATTTTGATTTTTGTAAATCTGCACCATTTTACCAACGGCCTCATTCCAGAAATCATCCCCTACCCGGGCATGAATTCCAGAATCTCCATAAATAGCTAATTTTCTATCTTTTACTGCAACATAAACCAAAACACCGTTATGCTCTTTCGTTGCAAACATAGCTAATTGGGCAAACAAATCACATGCTCTCTTCAAAGGATCATCCGATTTACATTTTCCTTCAACATAAACCCTGATTTCCCCGCTTGTTTGCATTTCAGCTTCTCCGATGGCTTTGGCAATCAATGCTTTTTCATCTTCGGAAAGATACAAGCTCTTTTTCTTGAAAGGCCACATTTTCATACGATAATAATTTGTTTTTAAAAGGTCGTATGGAACTTTATGTTGCTATAAACTATTTTCCGATAG
>CAZFTY010000315.1:0-3527 GCA_964521835.1 uncultured Microbacter sp. | reverse complement strand
TAATAGTTAGTATTTGCGATTTTCCAAATTCAGAAAACGTTTGAAAAACAATCGGTAAATATCTTCTCTGTACCGATTGATATTACAAATATAATGCTGAAATCAGGAGATGATACTTATGGTACAATAAATATAATTATTGATAAAATCTATATTGAAAATCGGAAGCCAGCTTTGAATGATAGCAGATCGGGATAATGTCTGTTGAAAATTTACGCAAAGACAAATGCCATTGGGTATAGACATAAAAAGGCAGCCTTTCTCAAGGCTGCCTTCATATTTTATAGACTCTTTATTAGCCCTGATATTTCGCCTGTTAAATCGGCCAGTTTCTTATCTGGCTTATTTTCAACGCGAATGAGCTAATAAATTCGTTCTAATACATCATTACCATCCCGGATTTTGCTTAATGTTAGGATTGATAGAGGTTTCACTGAACGGATAAGGGAACCATTCATGTTTACCAGCTTTGAATCCATGAGCTATAGTTGCATTAGGCTCTGAATAAGTCACATATCCCTGGTGAGTAGCAGTTTTTGTAGTTGCATCTGCATCGAAGAAATGATCTCTCAGCGTTGGAATATGTTCACCGGCCGTTTTGGCCTTGCCAAGCTCATTCCAACGTTTCATGTCGATCCAACGTGCACCTTCATTCCACAATTCGTAGTTTCTCTCTTTCTTAACAGCAGCCAAGGTCAATGTTTGACTGATACTTGTAGCAGGTACACCTGCACGTTTTTGAACATCTGTCAGAGCTTTAAGACCGCTACCGGCTGGAAGACTACCGACTGCATCATCCGATGTATTAGCACAAGCTTCAGCATACATCAAAAGTACATCAGCGTATCTTTCAATATTGAAGTTGTTAAATCTGTACCAATTGGTTGTACGGTCACCAGGGCCAACAATATTTTTTTTCTGAAGATATAAGTTATTTCCGTAAAGACCATTGTTGTCTACGATACCTCTCTTCTTATCTACTGTTTTCATAGCAGGGGTCATGCCAACAGTATCTGTAATCCAACCGACAGACGAGTCGTAAAGGAACTCATCATAAGAGACCATTGTACCTATGCGACGATAAGAAGCTCCATCGTTTGCAGCAAACTCCTTAGCAAAGTTTTCTTCAACAGCCAAGCCACCCCATCCTGCGTCATCCTGACACACCGGCTTGGTTGCCAAACGATCGGTTCTCCATCCCCAATAGTTTGATTCCATCCAGGTAGAACGGTTGATTTTTCCACTCCAGTCTCCAATACTGCTATTGTTAATAAGGTTGGTCTCGAATATTTTTTCTTCACAACCGTCACCGGCAATGTGGAAAAGACTGGCCCAACGACTACCGGGAACAAGAGCATATTTGCCCGAAGAAATTACGTTTGCAAGAGCTGTTTTTGCACCGGCATAATCACCTTTGTACAACAGAGCTTTTCCCTGAACTGTCCAGGCAAAACCTTTGGTAACTTTTACAGCGCCATCTTTATCGGTAGTGCTTGCACGTGAGTCAAGATATTTTACTGCATCGGCACACTCATCGGCACACCATTGAAGCATGGCATCATGCCCTTTTTCGTAGTTTGCAGGTTTATCAGAACCTCCCAGTACCGTTTCAACAAGTGGAGGATTATTCCATCCCATAGCAAGCATCATTTGACACCATGCACGCATTACCCTTGCTTCAGAAATACAACGGTCTTTTATAGGACTAACCCCATATTTGAAATTATTAATGACGAGGTTACAATGATAGATAACCCAGTAGAAACGTTTGTACATCGTGCTAATCATCGGCGTCTGTGTAGTGTGACGGAATTCATTGAGACAGGCCTGCCCATCATTGTCTGTATAAAATGCACCAGCTGCGAGAATATTATCTGCAGGATAGTTGAACATTACATTGTACGGAACATAAATACCATCGTTACCACCGATATTTTGAGCAAAATCGGCGTACGTAGAAACAAGTGCCGACTGCGCATCGGCATCCGTTATGTAAAAATTTTTGATATCAATAACACCCTTCTGGTCAATATTAAGTTTATCCTCACTACATGCAGTAAACAGCAGCACGCATAGCAAGAACAGTATATTATATTTTTTCATATTCTTATGTATTTAGATTAAAATGTCATGTTTAAACCAAATGTAACCTTCTTAGCCACAGGATATGTACCCATATCAAAACCTGCTGAGTTAGCGGTGGAAGTAGTAGCTGTTTCAGGATCGCCTCCAGGGTAACTTGCAAAAGTAAAGAAGTCATCCAAAGATACATAGCATCTCAGTTTGCTGATGAGTAACTTCTTGGTTATCGCTGTAGGAAGGGTGTAACCTAACTGTATCTGTTTGATTTTGAAGTAAGCCCCGTTGAAGACAGAAGCCGAAGAGCTCCAGAATATCCGAGAGTTAGCTACCTGCTTCGGATCAGGCATAGAGCCGTTTGTGTTGGTTGTTGTCCAGGCATGGTCATAGTAGTACTTTAATGAATTAGTCATTGGAGAATCAGCACGATAAGCCATATTCAAGATACTATTACCACTTACACCTGTGCTAAACACATTCATATCGAACCCTTTATAAGCAAGATTAACGGTAAAACCATATGTGAAATTAGGAATTGTATTACCAATATTGGTCATATCATTCGTAGTAGGCACTCCATCTGCATTTTTAGTCTGGTAAATTGGTGCACCTGTTTTTTTGTTAACACCCAAATATTTATAACCTCTTAAATACCAGATAGATTGACCGACTTCAAATTGTGAGGAAATATCGTTATTACCAGCTGATGCACCAGCAATACGGGAAATCGAAGGATCGAGGTAAGTAACCTCATTGTGCAGGGTTGACAAGTTAGCCTTTACAGAATAGGTAAAATCTTTACCGATATTATCTTTCCATGTTGCGTCGAATTCAAAACCGCGGTTAAGAACATTACCTCCATTAATAGTTGTACTACCTATGCCGACTTCCGCAACCGGAGCAATCGATACGAGAAGGTCTTTCGTCTTTTTATTAAAGTAACCTGCATTCACAGAGAGTTTGTCTTTCAAAAATCTCAGCTCAACACCTAAATCCAACTGTTCTGAAGTTTCCCATTTCAAGTTGGGGTTAGCCAAACCTGAAGGAGACGAACCATATGATGGAGTTGCACTATCTACACCATATTGATACCATGACCCATTGTAATTAACGGTAGTGGTATACTGGTAACCGCTAAGTACATTGATATTACCATTCTGTCCCCACGATCCATGGAATTTCAGGTAAGATAAAATTTTGTCATCAATGAGATTCTGGAAGAATTTTTCATTGCTGGCGGTCCAGGCGGCGGAGAATGATGGGAAATAACCCCACCGATTTGTTTTGGACAACTTAGAAGAGTCGAACGCATCGGCACGGAAGTTAGACTGAACCATATACTTGTTATCATAAGAATAAACTAACCGTCCATAATATCCCATTTGAGTCGATTTTCCAGGAGCATTCCCAAAACTCTTAACGGTTTTGTCATTACTATTTACATAGTC
>CAZFTY010000314.1:0-3548 GCA_964521835.1 uncultured Microbacter sp. | reverse complement strand
TGGAGAATGCCTTCTTTCGATCCGAAGAGTGGTTGAATTTCGTTTGCCGGATTCAGCTCCACACCGAACCATTTTTGGTACCAGTCGGAGAAACCTTTGCGCAACTCGGGAATGCCGATGTAGCTCTGGTAGCCGTGAACATCCGGTTTGAGCGCCTCTTCATTCAACGCTTTGATGGTACTTTCGGACGGAGGCAGGTCTGGCTTGCCGATGCCCAGACTGATGACGTTCTTGCCTGCTTTGTTCATTTCGTCTATTTCGCGAAGCTTTTTCGAGAAATAGTATTCGCTGACGGTGTTTAACCGGTTGGCCGGCTTGATATTGAGTGACATGTGTTGTTTATTTACAATTTATTCATTTACGATTTACCATTTAGGAATCTGAAGATTCAAGATTTCAGATTACATCTTCAAATTTTCAAATCTCCACATCCCCAAATTAGATTGTCTGTTCTCCTTCCGCGTATTCGCCCAAAATCCGCAGCTTCTTCGTTAACGGAATGATGGCGTCGAGCGATTGGCGATATCGGACAAAATCGTCGAATTTTACGTCGATATAAAAGAGGTATTCCCACTCTTGTCCGACGATTGGAAGCGACTGTATTTTTGTGAGATTGATGTTGTAAAAGGAGAGGATGGTAAGTACTTTGGAGAGGCTGCCCTCTTCGTGGGGCAATGAGAAGACGAGCGATGCTTTGTTCTTTTCTCGGTCTCCGGCCAGCTTGTCGCGCATAATTTCGTTGCCGATAATCAGAAAACGGGCGAAATTGTGCTTGTTGGTCTCGATTCCTTTTGCCAGAATCTCCAGTCCGAACAGCTCGGCGGCATATTTGCTACAGATAGCGGCCTGTCCCATAGTCTTTTCCTGCGAAATGCGGAGCCCTTCGGCAGCAGTGTCTTCGGCTTCTACGTGTTTGATATGCGGATGAGTTTCGAGAAATTCCTCGCATTGCAGAAGCGCCATGTAGTGCGTATGTACTTCCCTGATGTCGCCGATGGTCTGTCCCGGCATGGCCACCAGATTGTGTTTGATGCGCAATTTGTGTTCGCCGATAATGGTTAGTCTGCTATCTTTTAATAAATTGTAGTTTGGAAGCAAGCTACCGGCAATGGTGTTTTCAATTGCCACGATGCCTACCATCGATGCGTTTTCCGTAAGGCAGGAAAACAGATCCTTGAATGTGTTGCAGGGTACCAACTCGATGTTTTCTTGTCCGAAATAACATTGTGCGGCAATATCGTGAAACGAACCGGCGATTCCTTGAATAGCTACTTTTACCATGAATATATTTCTGTTAATTGTTTAACATTCAAAATAGGTTGAGGTGGTTCTTTGGTTATATATTCTCCAACGTCAGATCTCCCTTTTCCTTGGAGGACGGTATCCGAAGACAGATAAAAAAAAATCCCGCTGTGTGAGCGGGATTTTTGAACAACCTTAAAATTGATTACTTATGGTTAAGACACAAACTCCCGCTCTTACTTTGGCTAAAAAAGTAAAAGTAAAAAAAGTAATATGCGAAATAGTGTGTCATCAACAAAATCGTTATGTTTTCGACTGCAAAAGTAGAGATTTATTATAAAACTACCAACAAAATCGATAATTATTTTTTCAAATCTCCTTTTTTATCAAAAACTGCTTTTTTATAGCCATATTGAGTATTTCGATGGATTATGCCATTAATTTGGTGAAACAAAATAATAATATGTGTGCTGTTGCAATGCAAAGTTGTATGTGAGTGCATTTTGTAAAAACAACTATTCCAAATGGTAAAACAATGTTTACTGCTAAAGCGTTGTTGCGTACCCTTTATTCCACTTAAATTTTTCCAATCGGGAAAAATATATGGAAAAAGTGTCAGGTAGATGGAACTCAAAAAATAATCATAGAATCAATTGGATAAATACAATTTCAAAGACAAAATACATTTTATGTTGTAGTTAATCAGTCATGATTTTCGAAGTTGGTGTATAGCTTATGATAAACTGGTTTGTTATAGAGGACAATCATCTAAACAAGACAATTGAAACCGCTAAATTAACAGTATAAAGAATATCTGCTTATTGAATTAGGCCTAATTACATATAGTTCTGAATCCGGTTGAAATGTCTATTTTCCATATATTTCATTATAGCGGAGCTTATAGCTTTGTATGTATTTGTCTGCAATGCTTTTCTTCTTCAAATTATTAAGAGCCTTTATTTTGTGGTCAAATGCGAACTCATTAAATTCATCCAGAGAAAGTATTGCGTTTGCTATTTGTAGGCATTGTTCATGATTTTTTCTTTCAAAGCTCTCATTGAGTAGCATTTCGAGAGTGTTAAGCCGCTCTTCTTCAAATTTGCTCTTGAATTTATCGATCCATGTGTCTTGTATGTTTACAAGCAAGTCATTGTCTAATAGCGCCAAATACTTATTGAAATGTGTGTATTTTTTTTCTTTCAGTTCACTTTCGAAATCTAAAATCTCCATATAGTCACATGAGACGTTTGGAGCCATAATAATTTTCCAATGTTTTTTTTGAAATACGATTTGAATTTCGGGGACTTTGACTAACACCTCTTTTAGTCGCATGGTATATACATTCCGGTTATTGTTTGCAGACTTAGCATCCATTGTTGGCCAAAGTGTCTCATTTATTTCTGAGGATGAAATGCCCATTCCGTTTTCAATAGTGTGTAATGCAAGTAAGCAAAATAACTGTTTTTGTTTACCGGACATTGATAATGATATGTCTTCTTTATTCTCATTCCAAAGATGCAAATTGCCAATAAATTGAATTCTCCTTTGTGCTGTTTTTTTCTGTATTATGTGCTGTTTTTTTATCTCTTTATCCGGCGTATGAGCAATGCCAATTGACTTTTTGCGCTTTCTTATAATGATTATCCAAGTACACACCAATAGAATCAGAAACAAGGAAAGTATATACAGCACTAAATTCTTGGTATTGGTTGCCGGAAAATTGTATAATTGTAAAACTTCATCGCTTGAGAGCGCACGTTCCCAAATTGATACAGACGATAAATAGCCTCTAAAGTGCTCATCCCAGATGTTATTGCCAATTTGAAAATCTCTGTTTGCCAGTGTTATTGGTGTAATGTTTATTTGCTGAGTTTTGATTCCATTGCAATATACAGTCAGAGTGTTTTGTCCTTCAACAAAAGTCATGAATGACCATTTGTTAAATACTACGGGCATTTTTGTTAATTGAAAATCGGCAACTCCAACTCGCGTAAAACAATAAATCCCATTGAAAAGTTTTATGTTGAAAATTGTGTCTTGAGATATAATATTCTGATATTTCGCTTTTGAAGTGGGGTATATCCAGAATGAAATGCTGAACTCGCTACAGCCGGTGTTAACACTTGAGTTCTTTAGGGATATTTGGCTGGTTGGTTTTTGAAATGAAAATGCCGATCGTTTTCCCTTGAAATTGACCATGTCAACTTCGTAAAGTTGTAGTTGATCCATGTGAGAAACGGAAGCTTCAGCAATTTTTTTGTCCTCTAACTTCAATGGGAATGCTATTATTTTCCGCTCAAGTCCTT
>CAZFTY010000313.1:0-3572 GCA_964521835.1 uncultured Microbacter sp. | reverse complement strand
AATTCTGAAAGCAAATCACAACCCAAAATTGCGTACGAGACGCGGCAATCGAGTTGTTATCAATAGGTCAAAGATATAATTCTGAAAGCAAATCACAACTGGTTGTGTCTTTTACAAAAACCGAGTCGCGTTGTTATCAATAGGTCAAAGATATAATTCTGAAAGCAAATCACAACTGATCTGCGTAAATTGACGGACGGGTTGTCGTTGTTATCAATAGGTCAAAGATATAATTCTGAAAGCAAATCACAACTTTTCAAGTCTGGCAAGGCAATAGCTCCTGGTTGTTATCAATAGGTCAAAGATATAATTCTGAAAGCAAATCACAACTCAACGATTGAAAGACTATACCGGCGTTACGTTGTTATCAATAGGTCAAAGATATAATTCTGAAAGCAAATCACAACACATCCGTTCGATTTCCTTTAACGGAGGGAGTTGTTATCAATAGGTCAAAGATATAATTCTGAAAGCAAATCACAACTCCCTGCCCTATCAAAAAATTGCGGACAAAGTTGTTATCAATAGGTCAAAGATATAATTCTGAAAGCAAATCACAACTGCGGAAGCTGTTCTATGCTCATGCTCAGGGTTGTTATCAATAGGTCAAAGATATAATTCTGAAAGCAAATCACAACGTTTACATTATTGTTAGACATCCAAGCTCCGTTGTTATCAATAGGTCAAAGATATAATTCTGAAAGCAAATCACAACTTATACGCAGTGCCATCATACGCCAACATGTTGTTATCAATAGGTCAAAGATATAATTCTGAAAGCAAATCACAACCTTCCCGTCATCGGTAACATCGACGTACTGGTTGTTATCAATAGGTCAAAGATATAATTCTGAAAGCAAATCACAACACCGGAAACTTGACAATCAATATGACTGGAGTTGTTATCAATAGGTCAAAGATATAATTCTGAAAGCAAATCACAACCGATCCATATGCCTTCGAGATTCAGTCTTAGTTGTTATCAATAGGTCAAAGATATAATTCTGAAAGCAAATCACAACCTGAAGACAAAACCAACTGAAGGCATTAGCGTTGTTATCAATAGGTCAAAGATATAATTCTGAAAGCAAATCACAACTGCCGGAGACATTCAAGATTACACCAACAGTTGTTATCAATAGGTCAAAGATATAATTCTGAAAGCAAATCACAACATCTCCAACTACAATTGCCTCGGACGTTTCGTTGTTATCAATAGGTCAAAGATATAATTCTGAAAGCAAATCACAACTCAATCATCTGGAGGGGCGTTGGACGTGACGTTGTTATCAATAGGTCAAAGATATAATTCTGAAAGCAAATCACAACTTTTGCTTGACCGTTTCCGAGCAAAACAGAGTTGTTATCAATAGGTCAAAGATATAATTCTGAAAGCAAATCACAACTTTACCATCTGTATTTTTGCCTGTAAGGACGTTGTTATCAATAGGTCAAAGATATAATTCTGAAAGCAAATCACAACTTGTACCATTGATCCTTTTTCAAAATTCCGTCAGACAAAGATACACAAAAAAGCCACTCGATTGAGTGGCTTTCGCTCTTCAGGTAGGACTTGAACCTACGACCCCCTGATTAACAGTCAGGTGCTCTAACCGACTGAGCTACTGAAGAAGATTTACTTTCCTTTGTTTATCAGCATTTGTTGCGCTTAATGTCTCTCAGAAAAGTGATGCAAAGGTAAGTGCTTTTTCCGAAACCAGCAAATATTCGGGCTGATTTTTTCGAATGGAAAATACACTTTTTTTTATGCTATTATTTATCAGGTTTTTATTCCAAATGTTTTTTTTGAGATAATCGCATCTGTAGGGTCATCACACGCAAATATTGTCTCCGGATAGGAAACGTCGACTAAATACAGTCCGTGCGCATACGCCGAAGTACCTGCTTTTGCTCGGTCTTTGGCTTCGATAATGGATCGGAAATCACTTTCGGTTAGCTGGCCCCGACCGACTTTTAGCAGAGTTCCAACGATTGCCCTGACCATGTTGCGAAGAAAACGATTGGCCGTAATGGTAAAGACCCAAATATCGTCCCGCTGTTTCCAATATGCCTGCGTAATGGTACAGTTATTGGTCTTAACATCGGTATGTAGTTTGCTGAAACTTGTAAAGTCGGTATATTCGCTCAGAACAGCTGCGGCGTTATTCATAGCTTCAAAATCGAGCGGGCTATGTACACGCGCTGCCGATTCGAGATGGAACGGATTTTTTTCAAGAGTAACCCAGTATTCGTACGTCCGGCTTTGGGCATCAAAACGTGCGTGCGCATTTGTCCGAACTTTTTGCAGCTCACGAACGGCAATATCATTCGGAAGAACCCCATTCAATCTTTTGACAAAAAACGGGAAGTCCGCTATCTCTTCCGCATCAAAATGAGCGACCATGGTACGGGCATGTACACCGGCATCGGTGCGTCCAGCCCCAATCACATCGGTTGGCTCTCTCAATAGCAGGGAAAGTGCCTCTTGTAATTTTGCCTGTACGGAGACTCCATTAGGCTGTATCTGCCATCCATGGTAGTGTGTCCCGTTATACGAAAACCAGATAAAATATCTTTGTTTCACGCAGATTAATGGACTGGAATTTGCAATTGTTGTCCGATGTTGACCTCACCGGACTCCATTTCATTGGCAGCTTTCAGCTCGTCAACAGATATGCCGTGCGCTTTCGCTATGGATGTAAGCGTATCTCCAGGTTTTACCGTGTAACTGATAGCTGTTGTCTGAGTTTTATTCGTTTCTGATTTTTTGGAAGTCGCGGCCGTTGAATCTGGAATCAGACTTAAAGTCGCGCCTTCCTTTACATCGGTTGTAGATAAATGGTTGTACTCTTTCAATTGATCTACCGTAAGATTGGTTGTTTTGGCAATAGAGAAGAGCGTTTCTCCTTTTTTTACAACGTATTTGGTTTCAACAGGCTTGGTTGGAGCAGAGAGCTCCGATTCCGGTTCATCGGCTTTGACCGGTTCCTGCGTGATTTTACCTTTTGCTGCGGGACGTTTCTTTTTGGCTGCAACCAGAACATACTCTTTTTGTACGGTTTCAATGGTAAGTTTCTGTCCGGCAGTTACATTGCTTCTTCTTTTGGATAATCCGTTCCAGGCTTTTATTTGGGCCGGGGTCACCTGATAGAGTTCGGCAATAGACTCAAGCGTTTCACCGTCTTGCACAACATGTGTTTTATTCACTTTATACGAGGTAAAGAGCGTGTCGATTTTATCGGCAACCGGAGTGGTAGAAATCACAGGTTTGACATTGGGTTCCTGTTCCTGCTCTTTGACTTGTTCTTTGACTTGCGGTTGAGCTGTGGCTTGTTGCACATGCAACGTGTCATTCACCGGCTTATTTTCTTTCACTGCCACTAACGATGCTTTAGGCGCGAACATCAGCGTATCACCGACATGCACCTGATTTCCGGCCAGATTATTCCACTCTTTAATTTTAAGCGCTGAAATATGATGTGATTTTGCAATTGAGTAGAGTGTTTCTCCCTTAGCTACAATATGTCTCTTTTCCGACGGATTTACTTTTACTTCCGGTTGAACCTCCTCTT
>CAZFTY010000312.1:0-3573 GCA_964521835.1 uncultured Microbacter sp. | reverse complement strand
GAACAGCCGGCCATTGACCCGAATGAACCCATCCGTTTGAATAAGTTTCTGGCCAACGCCGGAATTTGCTCACGCCGTGAAGCAGACGAATATATTCAGGCCGGAGTGGTAAGCGTAAACGGACAAGTAGTTCAGGAACTTGGAGTAAAGGTGCTTCCTACCGATAAAGTCATGTTTCATGACCAAACGGTTCAGACCGAACGTAAGATTTACATCCTACTCAACAAACCGAAAGATTTCGTAACCACTGTGGATGATCCCAAAGAGAGAAACACTGTGCTCGACTTGGTTCGGAATGCCTGTCGCGAACGTATTTATCCGGTAGGACGTTTAGACAGAAGCACCACCGGTGTGTTGTTACTTACCAACGATGGCGATTTGGCCTCGAAACTGACCCATCCGAAATATAACAAAAAGAAAATCTACCATGTCTATCTTGACAAACCATTGACCAAAGCCGATATGGAGCAAATTGTCAGTGGAATTGAACTTGAAGATGGTGAAATTCACGCAGATGAAGTACATTATGTTATGGAGGATGACCGGCAACAGGTTGGCGTAGAGATTCACTCAGGACGAAACCGCATCGTACGACGTATCTTCGACCATCTGGGTTATCGCGTAAAACGTTTGGATCGGGTTTTCTTTGCCGGATTAACCAAGAAAAACCTTCCACGTGGCAAATGGCGTTTCCTTAGCCAGAATGAAGTCAATATGCTGAAAATGGGTGCTTTCGAGTAATTTTCTATTCCTTTTGATGAGAGCTGGAATAAAATCGACATCGACATTGTTTGTATGCCTCCCCGGCTCCGGTCAAAACCATGGGAATCTTATTCCATCGCAAACGACACAAAGCAAAAAATATCATTAAAATGAATCTAAGGCCGTCAGTAAAATGACGGCCTTTTTTATCAGTTTGTTTAAATATTACGAATCGTTTCCGAACAATGACTAAACGATTATACAAGACAAAAGAGTGGCTGTTCGAACTGGTGCCGAACAACAAATCGGCACTAACTTCCATATTCGAATCCCTGCGATACAAAAATTACAAGCTCTATTTTTACGGGCAAATTATTTCGCTTACAGGGACATCGATGCAACAGGTGGCCATGAGCTGGTTGGTATACCGTTTGACCGGCTCGATTATACTTCTGGGAACCGTCGCCTTCCTGACTCAAATACCAAGCCTGTTCGTTTCACCGTTAATGGGTGTGGTAAATGATCGTTTCGACAGAAAGAAAATACTGATACTGACACAATCCATGTCTATGGTACAGGCCTTACTGATGGCAGTTCTGGTATTAACGCATACGATACAGGTATATCATATCATCATACTTAGTATTTTTCTGGGGCTGATAAATTCATTGGATGCTCCTGTCAGACAGGCATTTTATACCAAATTAGTGCCGACAAAAGTGTTAGGAAATGCCATTGCACTCAATTCGGCGACATTCAACTGCACAAAATTAATAGGCCCAACTATCGGTGGAATATTGATAGCAATAGTTGGCGAAGGCATTTGCTTCTTAATCAATGGGGTAAGTTTTATCGGGGTTATATTTGCATTGAAGCAAATCAACATCAGTAAGACATTGCAACCACGTAGCAACAGCAATATATGGAATGAACTGAAAGAGGGATTCACATACAGCATTGGCTTTCTGCCAATCCGGAGTATATTGATTTTCATTGTTGTATTAGCCATCTTATCTTTTCCTTTTCCGATGATGCTACCGGCCTTTGTTAAGTCGGAATTGCATGGCGGCAGTGATTTATATGGTTATTTTATTGCCGCCACCGGTATCGGATCATTGGTTTCCACGCTCTATTTAGCGGCTCGCAAAAGTGTTTTAGGTTTGGCAAAAATTGTCATGTTTGCCTGTGCCATTCAGGGTATTTCGCTTATCGCTTTCTCACTGACTCACACCGTATGGCTATTGATGATTATCTGTTTCTTTATCGGATTTTCATATATTGCCTGTCTGGCATCGTGCAACACACTGATACAGAGCTTAACGGACGATGATAAACGGGGAAGGGTGATGAGTTATTACACCATGGCATTTTTGGGATTTACGCCGATTGGCAACCTCCTGCAGGGATATGCAGCAGATAAATTCGGGCTATCCACCGTCTACATGGCATGTGGCATTTTAGTAATACTGACGGCGATTGTCTTCGGCTATTACCGTCCCACCATCCGGAAAGCATCGCGACCGATTTACGTTCAAAAGGGAATCATCACCGAAATTGCTTACGGACTTCAATCGTCTAAGAATTAATTTGAAAACATGAATATTCTACACTATCCTTCCGCCGTTTTGGAAGACGCAGTCAACGAATTTGCAAAACTACCCGGTATTGGCAACAAAACGGCCTTGCGATTGGTTTTGCACCTACTCCGTCAGGATAAATCTGATGTAGAGCACTTTGGCAATACATTGATTACACTGAAAAACGAAATTCGCTACTGTAAAATGTGCCACAACATCTCCGACTCGGAGGTATGCCTGATATGCGGAGACAAAACACGAGACAGCAAAACATTGTGTGTGGTGGAAAACATAAAAGATGTGATGTCGATTGAAAATACGCAGCAATACCGAGGGTTATATCATGTATTGGGTGGCATTATATCGCCAATGGATGGCATCGGGCCAAGCGATCTGGAAATCGAGAGTTTGGTAAGCCGGGTAACGACAGAGGAGATTAAAGAGGTTATTCTGGCTCTCAGCCCCACCATGGAAGGTGACACGACAAACTATTACATATACAGAAAGTTGGGACAAACCAATGTGGTCATATCTACCATTGCAAGAGGAGTTGCTATTGGCAATGAACTGGAATATGCCGACGAAATTACGCTTGGGCGTTCCATTCTGAACAGGACGTTATTTACACAATAACGTGTTATTCTTTATGTTGAGAATTGATACTATCGATATAATCCAAAATTTCGTCCTTGCCTTTTGCCGTTGACGAAGAGGTAATGAATACCGGAGGAAGCTCTTCCCACTCTTCATTCAGTTTCTCTTTGTAGACCTGAATATTCTCGTTCAGCCGGCTGCCCGATAATTTATCTGCTTTCGTAAAAACGATAGAAAAAGGAATCCCATTCAGCCCCAGCCATTCGATAAATTCCAGGTCTATTTTTTGCGGAGCATGACGCGAATCGATCAAAAGGAAAAGATTAGTTAGCTGATTCCGCATCAGAATATAGCTTTCAATCATTTTTCTCAAACGTTCCCGATTAGCCTTTCCTGCTTGCGCGAATCCATATCCGGGCAAATCGACAAGATGCCATTCGCCATTGATTATGAAGTGATTAATCAATAATGTCTTCCCCGGTTTACTTGAGGTCATTGCCAGCCCTTTTTTATTCGTAAGCATGTTTATCAGCGACGATTTACCTACATTAGAGCGACCGATAAAGGCATACTCCGGCAATTTACTGTCGGTACATTTACTAACATCGCTATTGCTCACCACAAAATCAGCAGAAGATATCTTCACTTGAATTCAGTTTATAATTAGCAGAAACTATACATGAATTCTCTCCAACAATTT
>CAZFTY010000311.1:0-3577 GCA_964521835.1 uncultured Microbacter sp. | reverse complement strand
TAAATTTAAGCCACCCGTACCTTCCTACACCGGAGGATGGTGGCGGTGGAATAAAAGCAATCGTTAATATCTGGCTTGGGCATCTCGTCGCCGACCCGAAGGTATCGGCTATGCAATGAGTGATAGTCCTGGTGGACCCTGGAAGTGTAAAGGAACGATCATGGATCCCGACGAAAGGTCATCGGGCAACCATCCCGGTATCATTGATTACAAGGGAAATTCGTATGTGTTTGGTTTCAACTATGCCATATCGAAGCAAACTATGGCAAAACATTACGAAAGACGTTCGATTTGTGTCGAGAAGATGACCTATAACCAAGACGGCTCTATACAAAAGCTTCCCTGGTGGTCGGAGAAAGGGGTGCAACAACTCGGCACGCTAAATCCATACGTCAAAACAGAAGCCGAAACCATTGCTTTCAGCGAAGGCGTTAAAACCGAGAAGGCGACAGAATGGGAACGAAACGTCTCCTGGAACAAGGGTAAAAAGATTGCCGACCGGATGTTTGTGACATCTATTCACAATGGAGATTACCTGAAGGTGCGGGGCGCTGATTTTTCAAAAGGGGCGACATCCGTGGAGGTGAGTGTCGCTTCATTGAATGGTGGAAAGATAGAGATTCATGCCGACAAAATTGATGGCCCGGTAGCAGGTGTAATCGACATTAAGACTACCGGCGAAGGTGATATTTGGAAAACAGTAACTGCTCCGGTGAAAAACACAAAGGGCGTTCACGATCTCTACTTTGTATTCAAGGGAGAAAAGGAGTTGTTTAATTTCGACTGGTGGAAATTTCAATAATAAAAATCATTATAGTTGTTTCGGTTTTATTGTGTTCGGGCAGTCGTGCTGCTATCCTTGAAATCGTACACAAATAGCAATTGTCTAACTATTCATACTATGCAACGTATTTATTCTTTCTTGTTTTGGGTGCTTTTGTCCGGAATCGGAATAAGCAGTCAGGCCCAGTCGTACACAAAAACCGATTTAGGCATTAAAACGCAAATCAATGCGATGGATGTGGAAATTCAATTCTACGGGCCATCTATCGTGCGGATAGTGAAGTCGCCCGAGGGCAAACCGTTTACAAAAAACAGCTTGTCTGTGGTGAAGAAACCTCAGAACGTGAAATTCTCTGTTGCCCGTCAGGGAGATGTTATCTCAGTGAAGAGTGATAAGCTGAAGGTCACTCTCGATACGAAATCGGGCAAAATTTCATATTCTACACTTGCGGGAGTACCTCTTTTAAGAGAGAAAGAATCAGGTACAACATTTACCGATTTTGACGATGCCGGATCGAAAACCTACACCGTCAGTCAGTCGTTTGCGCTTGACAACGAGGAGGCGATCTACGGTATGGGGCAACAGCAACGTGGTAAACTATCGTTGCGTGGCGAAAAGATTAACATGGTGCAGGGCAATACCGACGACTATGTTCCTTTTATGGTTTCTACCAAGGGTTATGGTCTGTTCTGGGACAATTACTCGCCCACCTTGTTTGAAGATAAACCGGAAGCTACAACCTTCAAATCGGATGTGGGCGACTGCATCGATTACTATTTTATGCTGGGTGGAAGTATCGATGGGTCGATTGCCTGTATGCGTGATCTGACCGGTCAGGCTCCGATGTTCCCGTTGTGGACGTATGGCTTCTGGCAGAGCAAAGAGCGTTACAAAAGTCAGAGCGAACTGGTGGGTGTCGTGAAAAAGTACAGGGAACTCGAAGTGCCGCTCGACGGCATTATTCAGGACTGGCAATACTGGGGCAACAACTACCTGTGGAATGCCATGGAGTTTCTGAATACGGAATTTCCCCAACCGAAGAAGATGGTAAACGACATTCATAATATGAACGCGCACCTCATTATTTCGATCTGGTCGTCGTTCGGGCCACAGACAAAGCAGTACCGCGAAATGAAACCGAAAGGCATGTTGCTGAACTTCGCCACATGGCCACAATCGGGTTCGGAAGCCTGGCCGCCCAATCGTGACTATCCTTCGGGAGTCGAACCGTATGATCCGTATAACCCCGAAGCCCGCGATATTTACTGGAAATACCTCAACAAAGGACTCTTCTCGTTGGGTATCGACGGTTGGTGGATGGACTCGACCGAGCCTGACCATCTGGATTTCAAACCCTCCGATTTCGATCTGAAAACCTATCTCGGCTCTTTCCGCAAGGTACGTAACGCCTTCCCGTTGATGGCTGTGGGCGGAGTTGCTGAACATCAGCGTGGTGTGAATTCCGACAAGCGTGTATTTATCCTTACCCGTTCGGCCTTTGCCGGACAACAACGCTACGGAGCCAACACATGGTCGGGTGATGTGAACTCTTCCTGGCAATCGTTGCGTAACCAGATTCCGGCAGGGCTTAACTTTTCGATGAGCGCTATTCCTTACTGGAATACTGATATCGGTGGTTTTTTTGCAAGCGCGTATAAAAGAGGATGGGAGGATGGAAATAAAAATCCGTCGTTTCAGGAGTTGTATGTTCGCTGGTTGCAATTCGGGGCATTCACGCCCATGATGCGTTCGCACGGAACGGATATTCCCCGCGAGATCTATAACTTCGGACAAAAGGGAGAACCAGTTTTCGATGCCATTGCTAAGACGATTCAGTTGCGTTATTCCCTGCTGCCCTATATCTATTCGGCTGCATGGACGGTCACAAACAATCAGTCGACCATGATGCGCGCTTTGGTGATGGATTTTAAGGATAAGAATGTTGTGAATATGAACAACGAATATATGTTCGGTAAATCGATCTTGGTAGCTCCTGTCGTTAAGGCGCAATATACTCCGGAAACTGTTTTAAGAGCAAATGCAGAAACAGGCTGGGATAAAAAAGAGGATAGCAAAGAGATCAAAGGACAGTTGGTGAATTTTGCCGAAGCAAAATCGTCAAAGGTCTATCTCCCTGCCGGAACGGCGTGGTATGATTTCTGGACAAACACGAAGATTGACGGAGGTCAGGAAATCGCAAAAACCACAGCGTTTGACGAAATTCCGTTGTACATCAAAGCGGGAAGCGTTATTCCATTCGGACCGCAGGTTCAGTATGCCACAGAAAAAAAATGGGACGACTTAGAGATTCGTGTTTATCCCGGAGCCAATGGCGATTTTACGTTGTACGAGGATGAAAACGATAATTACAATTATGAAAAAGGGGCATATTCAACCATTTCATTCAACTGGAATGATAAGAGCAAAACCCTGATAATCGCTGCCCGTAAAGGTTCGTTCCCGGGAATGCTTGCAACCCGCAAGTTCCATATTGTGTTGGTTTCCGACGGCAACAAGCAGGATAAGACAGTAACCTATACCGGAAAACAAGTGGTGGTTAAGCTATAAATAGTCTATGTTCAATATTGGAAAAGACTGGGAACAATGAAGGTGTCTTGACTCTTTATTTTCTGAGCTTTCGAGTATTGGAAAATTTATCAGACAACTAACTAAATTTAATACATTATGATGAAAAACTTTTTTATTGCAGGTTTTATCCTGATTCAGACTTTGGCAATCTCTGCACATTGCCAGGACAATGCGTCGTCCCAAAAAACGCTAAAAGAGGCATTT
>CAZFTY010000310.1:0-3584 GCA_964521835.1 uncultured Microbacter sp. | reverse complement strand
AAAAAAGTTAAATATTAGCATATATGGCAAATATAACCTAAAATATTTGGAAAACATGTTGTACAACATATAAATTTGCATTGTGATTAGAGAGAAAAATAGTAACAAGGAATTTGAGAAAAAGCTTACTTGGAAAATTGATGTAAGCAGTGTAGTTTTTAGATATTAGTTTTAGTTAGTTTTTAAGGTATAGTAAAAAAAGATTGTGTAACTTTTAATTTGTTTTGATTATGAAAAAGATGATGTTAGTTTTAGCCGTTTTAGTTGCAGGTGCAACTTCAACGTATGCCGTAAATCCTGTAGAAACAGGCGTATTTTATACGATTAACAACGAACCGGTATTCGACCGTTTGATGAAGTACATCGATGCTGATGGTGAACAGAGTGATAATTTGAAGTATATTTTTGAAGCAACCACCAACAAGCTGAGAACCGCCACAGAAAGTGGAAACGAAGCTGCTTACAACAAAGCTGTCAGCTTTAACCTCGCAAATGCAAAGAATATTCTTTCACATTCTCAGTATATCAAATATTTGTCGATGCTCAATTTGACAATGACAAACAGATATCAGGAATTGGCATTAAGTGAAAAATAAGTTGATTATGGATTGCAAAAATCGTCCTGCTCTGGCATTGCCAGACTGGACAAAGATTGGTTATTACAGACAGGGATATTCGAGAAGTTCGGATGTCCCTGTTTTTTTTATGTATTGATGTTAGTGTGAAGTTTGTTTGAAGCTGAGCCTCTAAATGGTCACCTTTTTTAATGTCGCAAGATACTCCTCTTTCATCCTGGCGCCAAGTCCGGGAGTATCGGGAACGGTTACTTCGGCATGTTGACCGTAAGTGATTCCTCCGGCAACAGGATCTTCCACAAACATCAGCGGAGTATCGAAATCGTAATGAATCACCAGATCGCTTGTCAATGCAAGGTGTGCAGAGGCGGTAAACGCCAACCGTGATTCCAGAAATCCTCCGATCTGAATGCGGGTGTTGTTGGTTTTCGCCACTTCTATAATTTTCAACGCGTCGAAAATCCCTCCTGATTTGCCCAGCTTGATATTGAAAAAATCGCAGGCACCGAGTTTTAGCAATCGTTGCGCATCGTGATGATCGCAACACGACTCATCGGCCATAATGGGTATCGGACTCTCTTTGCGAATGCGGGGCAGCTCCATAAAATTCCATCGGGCAATCGGTTCCTCGCAAAGCTGTATGTTGTATGGCTCCATTGCCTTCAGGGTCTCTATCGCCTCTTCTACACCCCATCCCTGATTGGCATCGATACGCATGGGCAGTTCCATTCCAATGGCTTCACGGATCAAGTGGATACGCTCTATATCGGTCTCCTTCGATTCTCCCAGTTTGATTTTAATTACCGTAAAGCCCTGCTTTTTGATTTTGAGCGCCTCTTGTACCATCTTTTCCGGATCGCCGATGCTGACGGTGTAGTCGGTAAATATCCTTTTTGTTTTAGCTCCTCCCAAATACTTGTACAGCGGCAGACCTGCATATTGAGCGGCAATGTCGTATAACGCCATATCGAATGCGCTTTTAATACTGGCGTTGGCATAAATCGTTTTATTCATGGCCTGCGTACAGGCTGCAATGTCGAGCGCATTTTTGCCTTTCAATGCACGGGCAAGATATTGCCCCACTATAAATCCGGTATCCATGCTTTCGCCGTTGATAGTCATAAAGGGACTACATTCGCCGAAACCGGTAATTCCCGCTTCGGTACGAATCACCACCACCACATTTTGCGCATAAGCCAACGGCCCCAGCGAAATCACAAACGGCTCTTTCAGTTTTATTGGCGATTGATAGATATCCACCCCACAAATAATCAACTCCTCATTCTCTTTCATCGTTTTTTCTGAAATTATTATATTAGTAAATAAAGTATCTGATCCTGTCTTTTCGCTCAGGTAAAAGCTTCATAAAAAAGGCCATCTCGTGGTGTGAGACGGCCTTTGATTCTTATCGTATGTTTTACCGCACAGCCGCCTGTGCAGCAGACAAACGCGCGATAGGCACACGGAACGGAGAACAGCTCACATAGTTCATACCCAACGTATGGCAGAATTCCACCGACGACGGTTCGCCGCCATGTTCACCACAAATACCCACTTTCAATCCGGGCTTCGTTGCGCGGCCACTGGTTACTGCCTGACGCATCAATCCCCCTACTCCCTCCTGATCCAATACTTCAAACGGATCGTTTTTGAGGATTCCGAGATCCTGGTAAATTTTCAGGAACTTACCGGCATCATCACGTGAATAACCGAAGGTCATTTGAGTCAGGTCATTGGTGCCGAAAGAGAAAAACTCGGCCACTTCGGCAATTTTTCCAGCGGTAACAGCAGCGCGCGGTACCTCTATCATTGTTCCTATTTTATATGCAATGTGCTTGCCTCTTTCGGCAAAGACCTTTTCTGCCGTTTCGTTGATAATCTGAGCCTGTAGTTTCAGCTCTTCAATCACACCCACAAGCGGTACCATAATTTCAGGATGAACGTCAATGCCTTTTTCCTGCATATTCAGAGCCGCTTCGATGATGGCGCGAGCCTGCATCTCGGTTATTTCGGGATAGGTATTCCCCAAGCGACATCCGCGGTGCCCAAGCATCGGATTAAACTCCTCAAGCGAGTTGCAGGCAGAAACTACCTCTTCCAGAGTCAGGCCCATCTCTTCAGCCAACTCTTTTTGAGTAGCCAATTGATGCGGAACAAACTCATGAAGAGGAGGATCGAGCAAACGAATTGTTACGCCAAAGCCATCCATCGCTTCAAAAATACCTTCAAAGTCGCTACGTTGCATAGGCAACAATTTTTTCAATGCTTCGCGACGACCTGCCTCGTCTTTAGAGAGAATCATTTCACGCATTGCCTTAATACGTACGCCCTCGAAAAACATATGTTCGGTACGGCAAAGTCCGATACCTTTCGCGCCGAAATTACGGGCCACCATGGCATCATGAGGCGTATCGGCATTGGTACGAACCTCCATCTTGGCATACTTATCAGCCAGTTTCATTATTTCGGCAAAGTCTCCACTCACCTCTGCATCCTGCGTTGTTACTTTTCCATCATACACATCGCCGGTAGAACCGTTCAACGAAATCCAGTCGCCTTCCTTGTATGTGGTTCCGCGCATAGTAATGGTGCGAACTTTGTAATCTATTTTTATCTCACCGGCACCCGACACACAGCATTTTCCCATACCACGAGCCACAACGGCGGCGTGAGAGGTCATACCACCACGAGCGGTAAGAATACCCTGAGCAACGTGCATACCGCGAAGATCCTCGGGAGAGGTTTCGATACGTACCAGAATTACCTTTTCGCGTCTTTCTGCCCAAACTTCCGCATCGTCGGCAAAAAAGACAATACGTCCGGTTGCGGCACCCGGCGAGGCCGGTAATCCTTTAGCAACCACTTTGGCAGCTTTCACCGCTTTCGGATCGAACACGGGGTGAAGCAACTCATCCAGTTTTTGAGGTTCGATACGCAAAAGCGCTGCTTTTTCGTCGATCATACCCTGTTTCAGCATCTCATTCGCAATACGAACCATGGCAGCACCGG
>CAZFTY010000309.1:0-3597 GCA_964521835.1 uncultured Microbacter sp. | reverse complement strand
GTAAGTTCGTCGATTGTCTTCAACTGCTGCGCCTCTTTGACAATGACCACCTGGTATTGCGATCCCATCGGGAAACGCTTGGCGGCATTAATCACCGTGCGGATATCGGTATCTTTTCCGTAAAGCACCGTTTGGTTGAACGACTTCTCCATCTCGTCCAGCACGTTATCTTCGATGTAATCGGCAAGCAGATCGATGTAATACGGTTCCTCGCCCATAAAGTAGTACACCGGGGCATACTCCTTCCGTTTGAGTTTATCGAGAATCTGTTCGTATGAATCTGATTTTTTAGCCATTACTCGAAACGCAGATGCTTGATTGTGCTACTGTTATTCATAATCGACATCAGCGCTTTCACACCGATGCGGAGGTGTTCTTCCACAAAATTGGCTGTCACTTTATTATCGCTGGCTTCGGTTTTCACCCCATCGGGACGCATCGGCATATCCGACACAAGCAACAACGCTCCGGTTGGAATGCTGTTGTAGAATCCTACCGAAAACAGCGTTGCCGTCTCCATATCGACCGCCTGAGCCCGTGTACTGTGAAGGTATGCTTTAAACTCCTCATCGTGTTCCCACACGCGACGGTTGGTGGTGTAAATTGTTCCCGTCCAGTAATCTTTACCGAAGTCACGGATATTGGACGAAACGGCACGCTGCAACATAAATGCCGGTAATGCCGGAATTTCGGGAGGAAAATAGTCGTTCGAAGTACCTTCGCCACGGATAGCGGCAAGGGGAAGAATATAATCTCCGTTATGATTTTTATCTTTCAATCCGCCACATTTTCCAAGGAAAAGAACCGCCTTTGGCTCAATAGCCGTCAGCAAATCCATTATCAGCGCCGCGTTGGGGCTGCCCATTCCGAAATTAATGATGGTGATACCGTTGGCCGAAGCGTTAATCATATTTCCCTCGTTATAAACGGGAACGCCGAACCGTTCTGCAAACATCTCCACATAATTGTTAAAATTCGTTAGCAAAATATATTGGTCAAAATCAGCCAATTGCCTTTTGGTGTAACGAACCAACCAGTTTTCAACTATTTCTTGCTTTGTCTTCATGCGAAAATTTATTTTTGCGTTCAAAGATACAAATTTTCGGTGGCAACCCCGCAAATACAATAAAGATGAACGCCACGACAATCTTTCGACCTGAATTTATTGCGTTAACGCCTAAAATTGGTAGCTTTGCAAACAATTACAGTTCAACACATAAAATTACATAGACATGGTTAAACATTTAGTATTTTGGAAATTGAAAGAGGAATCTGCCGGCAACGACAAAGCCACTAACGCAAAATTAGTAAAAGAAAAACTGGAAGCACTCAACGGAAAGATCGAAGGGCTGATTAAACTGGAAGTGGGTATCGATTTCACCGGCAATCCCGACGATCATGACATCGCACTCTACTCCGAACTCACAAGCAGAGAGGCATTAGACGGCTATCAGGTCAATCCGCTCCACAAAGCAGTTCAGACCTTCGTCAGAGAAGTGGTGAACGCGCGTGCCTGCGTAGACTACGAAGTCTGACACGATACCGGTTATCGAATCAGGATGGCGTTACGGATTTAATATCTGCTAACGCCTTTTTTTATATCTGCAAGAAAAAAAATAAAAATTCGTTTTTGTTTTTCGGATAAAAAAAGTATTTTTACAGTTGTCTTATCATTAACCATAGTGCCTATGAACAACCGAACTCCCTTTGCGGCTGAAAACGGAAGATTTACTGCTCTTGACCTATTCAGAGGGATGACTATTTGCCTGATGATAATCGTAAATACTCCCGGAAATGAAGATACTTCTTTCGGTTTTCTAAAACATGCCGAGTGGAACGGATTCACGCTCGCCGACCTGGTTTTTCCCTCATTCCTCTTTGCCGTGGGAAACGCGTTGAGTTTCTCATCCAAACGCTGGGCATCGCAAACTACCTCCGAAGTTATGCTCAAAATCGGCAAGCGCACCCTGCTTATTTTTCTGGTAGGATACCTGATGTATTGGTTTCCCTTCTTTTCTCTTGACGACAATGCGCACCCTGTTTTTTCTTCGTTTGCACATACCCGTATCATGGGCGTTTTACAGCGGATTGCATTCTGCTACGGCGTAACGGCTATTCTCATCTATTTTTTGAACAAAGAACGGATGCTTATAATCGGCATCGCATCGCTTATTTTTTACTGGGCCATATTAGTCTGGTTTGGTGAGCCCGGTCAGGAATATTCAAAAACAGGAAATGCCGTACTGAATATCGATTCTCTTCTGTTCGGAACCAACCATCTCTACCATGGCGAAGGATTTCCGTTCGACCCCGAGGGTCTTTTAAGCACTCTTCCTGCCCTGTTCAATGTGATATGCGGATATCTGGCAGGCGACTTTATTCAATCGAAAGGCATCACAAAAAAGGAGTTAACTCAACTCATCATTGTCGGCGTCGGCATGTTGATTATCGCTTACGACTGGGATCTGTTTTTCCCGATCAACAAAAAATTGTGGACAAGCCCTTACGCCGTGCTTACGGTAGGATTGGATTGTCTGCTACTGACCGCTATTATCTACTGTACCGATTTCCGGAAAATAACACAGGGCAATAAGTTTTTTCTTGTTTTTGGCAAAAACCCGCTTGCGATCTATGTCCTCAGCGAAATCGGCGTAACGCTGATGTGGCTGATTCCCGTCGGTGATACCCCATTGTATTCGTTGATATACGACCATATTTTTGCTTATGCCGGCAATTATATCGGATCACTGCTGTTTGCTCTCTGGTGGATGTTGATGTGCTGGGTGGTGGCTTATATCCTCGACCGGAAGAAGATTTACATTAAACTATAGGCCTGCCAAACGGGTAACAGAATAGCTTGTCTGCAAAATATGCGATATATTTGCAGACAAAACTAAAAACATGCCCTACCAATGAAACGTGTGCTTCTCTCCACCCGCCTTTTGCCCGAAGGCTTTGCCGAACTGCAGAAACAGTTCGAGGTGGTCTTTCCCAAAAACGAAACCTTCACCCGCGACGAGCTGATCGCACTCCTGCCCCACTTCGACGCGTTTATCCCCACGTTTGTCTATCCGGTCGATCGTGAAATGCTGGATGCCGCCGCGCAACGGGTAAAAATCATCTCCAACTACGGCGTGGGCTACAACAATATCGACATCGGTTATGCCGCGCAGTTGGGCATCGTGGTAACCAATACTCCCGATCCGGTGATAGAACCCACCGCCGAACTGGCTTTGGCGCTGATGCTCGCCGCCGCCCGCCGCATCCCCGAATGCGACCGTAAAGTGCGCATCCCTGACGGACTGAAATGGGGCGTACTCGAAAATCTGGGACAATCGCTCACGGGTAAAACACTGGGTATCGTCGGCATGGGACGCATCGGTCAGGCACTGGCACGACGCGCATTGGCCTGCGGTATGCACATCGTCTACTACAACCGCCACCGTCTTTCGCCCGATCTGGAGACCACCTATCAAGCCACCCGTCTCGATCTGGATGACCTGATCGCCGCCGCCGACGTACTTTCTCTCAACACCCCGCTCACCGACGAAACCCATCATCTGATCGGTCGCGAACAGTTGCAACTGATGAAACGAA
>CAZFTY010000308.1:0-3616 GCA_964521835.1 uncultured Microbacter sp. | reverse complement strand
CCCAATCGTTTTGCGGTTCGTACGGCCTCCATAGCGGTGTTTCCGCCTCCGATAATGTCAACGTTTTTGCCAGACAGAACAGGCGTGTCTCCGCTGCGAGAAGCGCCCATCAGGTTGATGCGGGTAAGGTATTCGTTGGACGACATCACTCCGATCAGATTTTCGCCTGGAATGTGCATAAAACGGGGTAATCCGGCACCGCTACCGACAAAGAGCGCTTTGTATCCTTGTGCCTGTAGTTCTTCAAAGGTGATGGTTTTACCTACGATGCAATTGGTGATGATCTCTACTCCTAATTTTTTCAGTATTTCAATTTCAACATCAACGATAGAATTGGGCAGACGGAATTCGGGAATTCCATATTTCAACACCCCTCCGATTTCGTGCAAGGCTTCGAATACGGAACCTTGTAGCCTCTTTTGGCCATGTCGCTTGCAAACGATAATCCGGCAGGGCCCGAACCTACTACGGCAACTTTAATTCCGTTGGAAGGGGCACATTCGGGAATGGCCATTTGACCGCTTTCGCGTTCGTAGTCGGCGGCGAAGCGTTCGAGATAGCCTATTGCAACAGCTTCTTTGCCCATCTTTTTAGCGTAGATACATTCGGCTTCGCACTGTTTTTCCTGAGGGCAAACGCGGCTACAAACAGCCGGCAGCGCGCTTGTTTGCTTTACTATTCTGGCAGCTTCAAGAATTTCTCCCCGTTCGATGTTTTTTACAAACTGAGGAATGTCGATTCCTACCGGACAGCCACATGTGCACGATGGAGTCGGGCAGTCGAGGCAACGTTTGGCTTCCTGCAGCGCCTCTTCTTTGGTAAGCCCACAGTTTACCTCTTCGTTGTTTTTGTTACGGTAATCGGCCGGGAGTTCCCGCATATGAATACGGGCTATATCGGTTCTCTCTTTATTTTTAGTTGCTTTCCGTAGTTCGTCACGCCACGGTTCATTTCGTTTAGTGTTTTTATCGGGAGTCATAGGAATGAGAATTGAGTAAATTAGAAAGTTAATAAAGGAAGCGATCAGTTGGATGCGGCTTCAAGGTACTGCTGCATGGCTTTGGTTTCTATCTCTTTGTATGAGCTAAGTCTCATTTGCATTTCGTCGAAATCGACTTCGTGCGCATCGAATTCGGGGCCATCCACACAGACGAACTTAATTTTGCCTCCGACGGTGATTCTGCAAGCTCCACACATGCCGGTACCATCTACCATGATAGTGTTGAGAGATGCCATAGTCGGGATTTCATATTTCTTCGTTAGCAGCGCTACAAACTTCATCATGATAGCCGGGCCTACGGTGACACACAAATCCACTTTCTCGCGTAATAACACCTCTTCGATGCCGGCAGTTACCAGTCCTTGTTTGCCATAACTTCCATCATCGGTCATGATAATGACCTCGTCGGAATTGGCACGCATCTGCTCTTCCAAAATAACCAACTCTTTCGATCGTGCCGCGAGTACCGTAATGACGCGATTTCCGGCTTTCTTCATAGCTTCTACGATCGGTAAAAGAGGAGCTACACCTACGCCACCACCGGCACATACCACCGTACCATATTTTTCAATGTGCGTGGCTTTACCCAGCGGGCCCACCAGGTCGGTGATATAATCGCCTTCGTTAAGCGCACATAACTTGGCAGACGAAACGCCTACACGTTGTACAACCAATGAAATACTACCTTTAACCGGGTCGGACGATGCAATGGTTAATGGGATACGTTCGCCATGTTCGCCTACTTTAACCAGTACAAAATGACCGGCTTTGCGTGTTTTTGCAATTTGAGGAGCCTCCACTTCAAAATGTAGCACATTGGGAGAAAAATGCTCCTTTTTGAGAATCTTGTTCATATTTGATAGTTTGATATTAAATAGTCGTGGTATGTAGCTAAGTGCTATGATTTCGCGGTTGTACGTGGCAAATTTACTGATTTATCAGCACATTAACAATCATGAAACCCTGTAAGATAAGTCTGAAATGTTAAAATTGTACCTGAAAAAGTAGAAAAAAACTATAGAAACATGTTGTAAAGCATATGAAAACATTTGGTGGCTCTTACAAAAAGCCCGAAATTTGTCATCGTTAAAACTACACAATCTTTTTTGCCTTAAAAAAACTAATACCTATTAGCAATAAAAAGTGGGACTTTGTGAAAAGTTCCACTTTTTGCGTTTAAAGGTTTATTGTTTTGATAAAGAGAATTTTAGACCGGTTTTGAACGATACGTTAAGTGGGTGTTCGGTACGCGAACTTTCGGGTTGATTGCAGGGCACATACCATGCGCCTCCGGTTTCCACGTACCAGTGGATAAAGCGATACAAGCGATAGCTGGCGCCTACGCCGGCATCTAATGACAGTTGAACGCCTTTGATCGAGTAGTGGTAGCGTTCTTGCTCCAGCGGTGTATTTTGAGCGTTATAGGTGTAGATTTTTTCCACTAAAGATATTCCCTTCTCTATTTGTCCTCCTCCGATGAGATAGACGGAGAATGAGGGTTTGCAAATAAAGGAATAGGACAATGAGACGGGAATGCCCAGATAATGTTGTTCTATTCGTCCTGTCGATTTGCTGCCTCCCGTATATTGCGCTCCAAGCTCGCCTGTCGTGATGAGCAACGTATATACAAGACCGCTTTGAAGTTCCCATCGTTTGCTAAGAGGCATTCCGAACGAGAGTCCGAACGATAGCGGTACATAAAAGGTCTTTTTCCCGGAGAAGCTTATCATATTCTGAGATGAAGATCCGGATAGCAATTCTGCCTGAGATACGCGCGAAAAAAGCTGAGATCCGATCGATCCGTCGCTCGTCAGATTGCTTCCCGCTCCGGACGAAAGGCTCAGATTCCCCTGAAATGTGCCGGCAAGCCATTTGACCATGTTGTTGGCTCCCTTACTATTATTTTTGTTGCTTTTTTGGGCTCCTTCACTCTGATCTGTCGGAAGAGCCGGCAATTCGGCGTAATGGGGCACCGGATGGGTAATATACCCGGTGGTGTCGAATTGTTCCGTGGTAACTTTGCCCTGAGCAATTGCTGTTTCCGGCACAGATACCGAACCCGTAGAAGACGGATTTGCCGCACTCGTTGCAACACTGGTTCCGGCTTTGCCGGTTCCTACGCCGTTATTTGTTTCCGGTTGGTTGCCTTGACCCATATTTGTCTGTCCGGATGTTGGTGCTGTTTCAACCGCAGTTCCAACTCTGTTTTTCGTCGTAACGGTGGCTATACCGGTATTGGTACCTTTACTCGTACCAATACTGACATTATTGGCGAGAAGTGTTTTTTGCGGATGGTTCGGCTGACTTGTTTCCTGCTTGGCAAAAGTGAGCCCGGTTGGGTTATCCTGTTTGTTGAGTAGCGAAGATCCAAGGAAAATTACGCCGGCGACAGAGGCCGCTGCAGCTACGTAATACCACACAAAACGACGACGCTTAGGCTGCGCTTCTGCCAGTTTGCGGCTGAAGACATCCCAATCGTCGGCAGGAAGGTCGACTTCATAATTGTCGAACTTTTGCCGGTAGAATATGTCGTTGTCGTTATATTTGTGTTTATCCATAAATTTCCGCCATTTTTTGTTGCAGCATGGCACGTGCTCTTGCAAATTGAGACCTCGA
>CAZFTY010000307.1:0-3632 GCA_964521835.1 uncultured Microbacter sp. | reverse complement strand
GGATATCAAACCCATTAATTTTCTTAAGATAAGAGCCGGTTGGGGTATGCTCGGTAACGACAATATTCCGGCCAACATCTATCGTCCTAAGGTAGACAACAGTGACTACCGGTCTGTTATTTTCGGTCCCGATCAGAATTCAGGTAATGGTGGCGTTTCTCATGCAGCTACCGTTACACAATCATACAATCCAAACCTGAAATGGGAAGTCAGTAAGGAAGCCAATATAGGTATCGAAGCTACCCTGTTGTCAAACCGGTTGACTACTACTTTCGATTGGTATCGTAAGATGACTACCAATGCTATTTTTGCTACCACGGCACTCGGTAGTTCTGGTATTGATCCTAACGGAGTGTGGGGTAATTACGCCGATATTCTTAATACCGGTGTCGAACTGAATGTGGGTTGGCAGGATAAAATTGGTGATAAATTTTCGTATACTGTTAACGCTAACCTCACGTACAACAAAAACAGAATCAATAGTATCAGTGCTGCAGGAGCAAGTTATATCGACTGGAGTTTTTCCGATACCCCCGTGATCACACGCACAACTGTGGGGCATTCGATTGGTGAGTTTTTCGGATACAAAAGTGTCGGAGTATTCCAGAATCAGGCTCAGATTGATGCTACGCCACACCTTCCGGGTTCTATTCCGGGCGATCTGATTTTTGCTGATGTCAATAAAGATCAAAAAATCGATGCGTCCGACCGTACATATCTCGGTAACCCGAATCCTCCTTTTATCTACGGATTGAATCTGGGCGCTAAATATGCCGATTTTGATGTCAATTTTTTCTGTCAGGGTGTTGCCGGTAATAAGATATTCAATACCAACAGAATGTTGCGTTATCAGACCGAGAACTATGATCGCGATTTCTACAATCACAGATGGCACGGAGACGGTACGTCCAACTCCTATCCTTCTGCTGTGATGTCGAATCCGACCACGCCTAATTCATTTTATGTTGAGAGCGGCAGCTATTTCAGACTGAAATCGGTACAATTGGGTTATACTTTGCCTGCCGGTCTGACAAAACAAGCTGGCATTGAAAAGGTTAGATTCTATTTGAATGCCGAAAATCCGCTTACGCTCTTTAACTACCATGGCTTCACTCCTGAAGTGATTTCATCGAGTCCGTTGAGTAGTGGCGTCGACAGAGGGGTCTATCCACTTTCATCGATTTATAGCTTTGGGGTTAATCTTGTCTTTTAGCTCAGAATACTTATGAAACAGCCATGTTACTTGACAATATGCAAGAATAGCATGTTCTTTAAAGAATATGGAGACAGAGGTCAACACCCAACGAGAGTTAATACTTACTTCATAAATGAAAAATTATCATAGTATGAAAAAAATATTGAGCATAACATTACTGGCAGGTGCAGTGCTGATGATATCGTGTAATAACGATATGAATTTCGATGCCTATAACACCCTGCCACAGAAAAATTTCTGGCAGACACAGGCAGATGCCGAGTCAGCTATTTTTGCTTGCTACGGCAAACTATCAGACTGGCCTTTTATCGAACCAACTACATTCGGGCCTAAAGAGGTGGCGAGTGATAACACAGCCAAGGGAAGTTCTCCCGACGATCAACCGGATATTAACCGGTTCAAAACATTTACATTTACACCGTCGCTTGATGCTTTCAACACGTTCTGGACATCCCGCTATTCGCTGATAAATATTTGTAATCAGGCTATCACTCACGTTCCTGATATTAACATGGACGAAACATACAAGAAGCAACTACTTGGCGAAGCTCGTTTCATTCGGGCCTGGACCTATTTCGAACTGGTTCGCATGTTCGGGGAGGTGATTATTTACGACGGGATTCCTTCAAATGGAGCTTATAATATAGCCAAATCGTCAGTGGAAGATGTCTATAAATTTATTTTAGCCGATCTCGAATATGGATACGCTAATATGCAGAAAACGCAATGGAGCACACAGTGGAAAGGCCGTGTAACAGCGTGGGCTGCCCGCGCTCTGGAAGCCAAAGTGTTGCTGTACATGGCATCGGGAGCCAATTTTATGGAAAATGGCAAGGCAATAGGTGGAAAAACATGGAACGATGTGAAAACCGTTACCGACGATGTCATCAACAATGGCCCCTACAGTCTCTATACAGCTAAAAATGATTCCAGCTTTTTCTATCTTTTCCGTTGTGAAGCTGAAAACTGTGATGAATCTATTTTTGAAGTACAAAACGGAGCTTCTAAAAGTTATGGGGATATTAATCGATGTGCTTATGCTGTATACCGTTGGGTAAGAGGAGATAATGATAATGGAGGCGGTTGGGGTCTCGATGTTCCGACTGACGGATTGGTAGCCGATTGGCAAAAACGTACTGATGATACCATACGGTTCCATGCGTCGATTGCCTTTCGTGGTGACAAACTCTCGGATGGAACTACCGTTGGCGGTCTGACAGAACTGAGTGGTACCAATGCAGGTAAACCTGGATATCCCCCGGCACGTTATAGTATGAAGGCTTATGTACCTAAAAAAGATCAAACGCAATTGTCATGGATTTATGGAATAGAACAAAATATACGGTTGTTGCGTTTCTCTGATATTTTGTTGATCGATGCTGAAGCCAAATTTAATTTGGGGGATAAAGATGGTGCACGGATTTCTATCAACAAAGTCCGCAACAGGGTAAAAGAGACGCCATATGCCAATTCCGATCTTTCGTTACAAAACATATGGGATGAACGCAGGTTTGAACTGGCATTCGAAGATGACCGTTTTTTCGATCTTGTACGCACGGGACTGGCAAAAACAGTTCTTGTTCCACAAGGATTTACGTATCCGAAAAATGTATTTTATCCATTACCTCAGGCACAAATTGACCTTTCAAACGGCATACTCGTGCAAAACAAAAATTATTGATAACGGGTTTAACGACTTTATAATTATGAGAGAGTGAACCATTTCGTTCACTCTCTTTTTACAGCCGGATTTTTTATGGTAAAAAAGATTGTGTTTCTTATTTTTTTTGTGAGTTTAACAGCCCATTTACTACAAGCATTACCACCAAAAAATTATCGTTTGATTTGGTCTGATGAATTTAATAAATCTCAGGTAGATACGACGGTATGGACGTTTGAATCCGGGAATAATGGATGGGGAAACAATGAACTGCAATATTACACTCAACAAGGCAATGCGGAGGTGAAAAATGGGTTACTGACCATAACCGCCCGTAAAACTGAAAACGGCTATACCTCTGCCCGTATGATTACCCGTACGAAACGAATTTTTACTTACGGGTATATTGAGATCAGAGCAAAATTGCCGAAAGGCAAAGGCACCTGGCCGGCTCTGTGGTTGCTCGGACAAAATATGACACAGGCCGGTTGGCCGGCTTGCGGTGAACTGGATATAATGGAGCATGTCGGAAAAGATCCCGGGGTAATTCATAGTTCGGTACATAATTTATCCGGACACGGACAGACGCCTTACACAGGCATAATTAAATTGACCGATCCGTTCGACACGTTTCACTTGTATGCCATTGACTGGAATAAAAACCGAATCCGTTTTCTTGTCGACAATAAGCCGGTATACACATATGCACCTAAACAAAAAAACGAAGCGACCTGGCCATTCGACAAACCGATGTAT
>CAZFTY010000306.1:0-3637 GCA_964521835.1 uncultured Microbacter sp. | reverse complement strand
GTAACACACCCAACAACAGCAACTACGACGCAACAAACATAATCAATCCATTGTATCACTCGGTACCTCAGTATGGTTTGGCTCAATCGAGCACCAGTAAAAACGATGCCAAATCGAATGAGCACACGTTTCAGGCTGACTATAACCTCCCGTTGGCACAGGGACATACCCTTGAACTGGGAGCCAAGTACATTCTGCGTCTGAACGACAGTAAAGCCAACGAGAAATATAGCTATTTCAACATGCAACAACCCTACCCCTACATTCCTTATATTGTTGCCGACAGCATATCAAAGTTTAACAACAATCAGGATATTTTGGGCGCTTATGCAAGCTATACCGGCAGTATTGGCAAATGGGGATTCAAAGGAGGCGTACGGTACGAGTACACATGGCTGAAAGCCGAATTCGACAAAGCAATTGAAAACTTCACTACCAACTATGGTGTAGTTGTTCCTTCGGTTATCATCACCTATAAACTGAGCGACATGCAGAGCCTCAAGTTGGGATACAACATGCGTATTCAACGTCCGAGCATCAGCTACCTGAACCCGTATGTAGACCGCAAAGACCCGAACTATATCAGCTATGGTAATCCGAGCCTCGATCCCGAAAAAAGCCATAACGTTACCTTGGGTTACAGCAATTTCGCGCCCAAATACAATGTGAGCGCCGAACTGACCTATACTTTTGTAAACAATGCCATTGAAGAGTACTCGCTTATGAAACCAAGTGCATCGTCACAGGTACAAGAGATGACTTATGGCAATATAGGCCACAACAAGCAATTGAACCTTAATTTATTCGGAAACTATCGTGCCATTAGCTGGCTCACCCTGTTTGCAAACGGAAGCGTAAGCTACGTGAATATGAAGAGCGGAACCTTCCAGATGTCGAACGACGGTTATACCGGTCGTATCTATGGCGGCGGAACCGTTATATTGCCAAAGGATATGCGCCTGAGTATAGGTGGTGGCGGAATGCTTCCAGAAATCAATCTGCAGGGAAGTCAATCGGCATTCTACTACAGTTTCTTCTCCATCTCGAAAGATCTGTTGCAAAAACGCTTCAATGTTTCTATGAGTACCGTGTGGTTACCTAAAACACACATTACAATGGATACCAAAGGGATCAACAGCCAAGACAACACCAAATCATTCGATCAGCATACCGACATCCATATCGGCCAACCGTTGGAATTCCGTTTCAATGTTTCGTACCGCATCGGTAGCATGAATGCCCAGGTTAAAAAGACAAGAGCTACTATCTCGAACGACGACCAGAAGGCGAAAGAAAACAGCAGCGCTGGTCAGAATCCAATGCAATAATTCACTCTGTTCTTTTATTTGAGCGCCGGATCCGTGAGGAACCGGCGTTTTTTTTGTGAGGTGCCATTACAAACAGGCTACTGCCCGGCGCCGGAAAAGCCTGTATCAACCGAAAAACAGAGCCGATCATACGCGAACCGGAGGTGGCAGCGAGACAAGCAACCCGAAACGGCATAAGACCGCACAAAAAATAAATTAACCAAAAAGAAGGTTTATTAAGAAGAAAGTTGTAGATTTGGAGCGGAAAAGGGAATCTATTGTCCGCATCAGAACCAACGGTAAACGCCCAAAGGAAGCTAATTTTCAGGACGATATAATGGACAAAATAAATTGGATATGCGCCAAAGCATTCTATTTTTCACAAAATATACTTTAGTGATACACAACACAAAATAGATATATGCGTCATGCAATGGCGTATACACAGATGTTGGCTGCAATTTAAAAAATCCAGCATTTACTGAGGTTTTACAACATGATTAAATATAATAATGAAAGAAGAGCTTTTAGATATAAGGTTGAAAGAACTTGAAAGTTTATTAAATGCACATTCTGAAAAAGGGATGACAATGATGAAAGCTGATAATGCAGCTATCTTTGCTCTTGACTTTTTGGCGATTGCAGTGTACAAGCGTTCGATGTCTTTGATTTCAGGTTTTATCTTAATGCTAAAGAATAAAAATTTTATTTGTGCTGCTCCTCTTGTTCGACTTCAACTTGATAATGCTCTCCGATTTTACGCTACTAGTTTAGTTGAAAACCCTCATGATTTAGCAACAAAATTTATTGGCGGTACACCTATTAAGGAATTTAGAGATAGAGAGTCTGGTAAAAAGTTGTCAGACTATTATTTAGTTGAAAAATTAAGTGAACAATTTAACTGGATGACCCGAGTTTACAAGGAAACATCGGGTTATGTCCATTTGAGTGAAAAGCATTTTTTTAATGCGACTACTGTAAATAGTAATGTAAAGGCTGGATTTAATATAAGCGTTGGCATTGAGGATAGCTTAGTTACATTGGAAGATAGAGTTGATGCGGTTGATGCAATGATAGCTATAACAAAAGTCGTATTGTGGCTTCTGGATAGTTGGACTTATACTAAAGAATCCGTTGGAATTAAAAGACAAAATATGAAAAAATAAACTGCAGCCAACACAGGCTAATAAGCAATTGGGGTTTAAGTGGTTGGGCGTGCGTCGCTCTCGCTTGCAAGCTTTCTGCTCAGTTGATAGCGAAGCGTCCACGAAGCCCACGACTGCTTATATACTAAACAGTTATGTGGCATTTTAAAAATACAATACGATGAAACAACTTCAATATATTGCGACATTTTTCATTTTGATAAACTTGTTCGCGTGTAAACCGAAATCGACTGCTATGTTTAATGAGCCACAACCAGTTGATACAAAAAACTTGTCGAAATTTTCAAAACAACTACAAGGACAGTTTTTAAATGTAGCTGACAGTTCTGTGCTTTTAATTGGTGACAAATTAATTCAAAGAATTTACGACTATGATTATAAAATCCACCCAAACGAACTAGACAGCACCTCACAACTTTCAGGCAATTTCATAATTGACCTCCATACAAATACAAGAACGCCTATAAAACGTGTGGGTGATAGCTTAATAATCCATGTTCATTATATTGACACTTTGTTTCACATGGACTATGACAATGTTGTTCGGAAATATAAGGGTTATTATTTTTTAAATATTCGCTACGACAAGACAAGTTGGGAGGTAAAAAAAATGCAGTTATCGAAAGGAATGCTTATAATAAGTAGCATTTCGACTGAAATTGAAATTAAAAATCTTACGAAAATAATAGAAAGCCCACAGGACTCAATACCTCCGTATAAATTTTCAGCGACTAAAAAGCAGTTTAAAGAATTTGTGAAGAAAAATGGATTTTCCATTGACGAAATATATATCAAACGAAAGAAAAAAACGCCCCATAACACCCGCCTATAGGCATTGGCTAGCTGACGTGCAATTTAGCAGGTTCTGCTCCCGCATTCACTTTGTCGCAGTGCGACAGTGAACGCTCCCGCAACCCGCCAAATGCCCCCGTGCCCGCGCGATTGCATCGCGTGGACAAGACAACAGCGAGAATGAGCTATAACAATTGAGATAAATTGTTTTTGAGTCGGTAGTAAATTTCAGAATAGTAATGTGGCAATTTTCGGGCTTCCAAAATTAGTAATGTTTGGCATGGCCACACAATGCATTAGCTGCGCTGATTTTCAATTGTCGAGTAGGAACAAGGAGTTTCACCCCATTCCTCTCACAGAACCGTACGTGAT
>CAZFTY010000305.1:0-3662 GCA_964521835.1 uncultured Microbacter sp. | reverse complement strand
GAGCATCCGTAAAAGGCGTCATCATCAATAGAAGTTACTGAAACTGGAATATTTATAGCTGCCAAATTAGTACAATTCTCAAAAGCGTCAAATTCAATAGACATAACCGAGTTTGGAATTGTAATAGATCTCAAATTACTGCATCCTTGAAATGCACTAACAGCTATAGAAGTTACTGTATTAGGAATGGTAACCTGAGCCACAGATGTGGGGCATTGCATTAAAGTAGTTTGCGTTTTATTGTATAAAACCCCATCTCTACTTGAATAATTGGGATTATTACTATCTACAGTAATTAATCCTGAAGTCTCCGCAAAAGCTCCTACACTAATTGATGTTACCGTTGATGGAATTGAAACAGATTCTAATCCACTAAAATAAAATGCCCACGGACATATTGTTGTTACCGAAATGGGTATCTCTATTGACTTTAAACCAAAACAGGCATAAAATGCCTCACGTCCTATTGATGTTATGGTTGTAGGAATCGAAACTGATGCCATTTTTTCACAAGCATCAAAAGCATTATCCCCAATGGCCGTAACCGAATAGCTATCTCCATTATAACTTACCAAAGAAGGAATCGTAAATGCTCCGGATGTGGATTTACTGATAGCGGCTGTTGAAGTTCCTGTACCTATAGCCACCGTTTTATTCGTGGCATCGGTAATGGTGTAGGTTACGCCATCTACGGTAAATGTGGTGGCTGCCCAAGCTGGCAGGCTACATAAAATTAAAACAAAGAAGAGTAATATTTTTCTCATTAGTGGTGTTTTTACATGTATAATTCAGAGGTGTCATAGAAAACATACCGAGCATTTCCTGCCACAAACAACACACGACAGACAACGCTCTCATTTATTCTATTTAAGTTGTAAATATAAAATATTTTGACAAAACAAGCAACAATCGATACTTTTATTTTTACTAAAATAAAAACACAGCGATAAACCACCTTATCAACCAACACTTTAAATAAAAAAAAGGCTGTGATGGTAATTCACAGCCTATAATCAACTTTATTTGTTAAAACTTTTCAGCTTTACATTTGTTATCACCTTTTTGGTGTGCAGTGTAAAATCGCCCTGCAATATCCAGCCGTAATAGCCGGGATCGCGTTTCAGTACATCGGCCACCTTCTGCCCTTTGTATTTTCCAAAATTAAAGACCTCTTCATCGTTGTCATCCAACACAATACGGCCCGCAAAATCGGCATTGCGCGTAAACGCGGAGAATTTCGACAAATAGTTGATGTCATTTTCCAGATCATCGTACCGATCAAGCTGAGCTTTGAGCACTTCGTACGTAGCACGGGTATCGGCCTCGGCACTGTGGGCATTTTCCAAATCGCCATCGCAGTAAAATTTAAATGCAGCCGAAAGCGTACGGGGCTCTTTTTTGTAGAAAATAGTCTGCACATCAATGAACTTGCGTTTCATCAAATCGATATCCACATCGGCACGGATAAACTCTTCGGCAAGCAGCGGAATATCAAAACGATTGGAGTTATAACCTGCCAAATCGCACCCTTCAAAATCTTTTGCCAACGTTTTAGCCACCTCGACAAACGTGGGACAATCAGCCACATCGGCATCCGAAATACCATGAATTTCGGTCGTCTGAGGAGGAATCGGCATTCCCGGATTAATCCGCAGGGTTTTACACTCTTCCTTCCCATTGGGAGAAACTTTCAGGTAAGAAATTTCGACAATCCGGTCGGATGCTATGTTCATACCGGTGGTTTCAAGATCGAAAATGATCAGTGGATTTTTTAAGTTTAACTGCATTATAATGAGATTAATATTATTGAAGTCATCTTGACTTTTCGTTATATACTTACGCGGAGACGCAAAGCACTCATAAATGAATGAACCACATATATTACGACTTAAGGCGCTACAAAGAAAAACGTTCGGTTTTTCTTTGTGACTCTCCGACTCCCGCATTACGGAACAAGTTTTTTCATAAACCTACCGTCCCTACGGACTTAAAATGCCATAGGCATGACAGGTTTATAGAAAATAGAGAACAAATCATATAAAAAGTCCCATCGGGACGGTACAGAGCGATCGAAGCCTTTCTGTTTTGACAAACCATTAGAGTTAATAAAAAAGTCGACTTCATTACTTACCCTTTTTGATTACCCCTGTCAACGATTGTTTCACATTATCAACAATCACTTTACTGTCGGGCCATTTTTTACTATATGCATCCATGTCGGCAAGCAACTTTTCGCCGGGTTCCGAATACATTTTCAACGAAAAATAGTCTGAAATACCATCTTTATCTTTCGGATGGATCTTCAAGTAGTCTTCCACAGAGGCAATCGCCTTCTTCAAACTTTCATCCCGTTGCGGATATTTCTGCGATTTATTGAAAATCAGCGCGTCGAAAAAATGGAGATACATCTCTTTCAGATACGGACGGGGAAACAACGCCGCATCCACACCCGTCACATAGCGACGCCCTTCATCCATCTGCGAACGATACAAAAAGATGGACACTTTCGGCACCACGGCAAATTTGAAAAGATTTTTCTGCCGGAATGCGCTGTCTATATAATGTTCGGCAGCCAACAGTTGCGTAGAATCATGCGTCGCATTATAATTATTCAAACTATTGATACCCCGTTGAAGGTACATTTCGTAAACCGTATGTTTGGGATGAACCCGCTTCACCTGATCTCTTTTGGTGCATCCGACACATAACACCAACACCAACACGAAAGAAATTAATCCACGACACATGACTTTATTAATTTTTCAACTATTTATTATTCAATTTCAACTTCCGTGCGTCGATTCAGCGCACGACCTTCTTCCGAATCGTTAGGCGCAACGGGGCGTGTAGCCCCAAAGCCTTTAGAACCTACCCGATCCATCGCAATACCACCACGCACAAGAAAATCGACCACCGCTTTAGCCCTCTTTTCGGAAAGATCCATGTTGTAGCTCTCCGTGCCGACATTATCGGTATGCCCTTCGATTACGATTTTCAATGAGGGATATTCGAGCAAAAGCCGCCCAAGCCTTTTCAACTCAGGCATCGACTCGGGTTGCAACTGCGAGGAATTAAAATCGAAATAGACATTCCGAAGCGTTATTTTATTGCCTTTGGCAATTTTCTTTAACAACACGTTCACACGCTTTGCCGTGTCACTAAGCTCAAATGATTCAAACAAATAGGGCTTGGCCGAGACCGTAAGTCCATATTTCTTCCCAACCGGATAGCACACCGAGAATTTTCCGGTAACATCATCGGCATAAAGAGTCTGCATTTTCTGACCGGAACTCAAATCGGTCACTTCAATCAATGTCCTGAGTGGCTTTTTATTTTCGGCATCCGATAGCGTGCCTTCAAAACAGGTTACCGCCTGCGGTCTGGCCGAAGCCGGCAACTCTACACGGTATATTTCGCGCCCTTTGCCGTTACTCTCCAAACCATTGGACGAAAAATAACCATGTTTTCCGGCAGTTTCTACAACAAATCCGGCATCGTCGCCCGGAGTATTGATTCCGTTTCCCAGGTTAACAGGACGTTGCCACTGCCCGTTGCCATTTTGCCGGGCGACAAAAATATCGTTTCCTCCTACCCCGCCATGTCCGTTCGACGAGAAATAGAGCGTTTCGTTATCGGGATGAATAAACGGCGACATCTCATTC
>CAZFTY010000304.1:0-3664 GCA_964521835.1 uncultured Microbacter sp. | reverse complement strand
TTTGTCGAAAACGATGATGCGTTGCAGGTTCGGGCAGCTATCGGACGCTTTCAACGCGTTGTCATACTGCTGTTGTTCTCCCACAAAAAGAGTCTCGATGCCGGCATCGTTGATGATGTAGGCTATTTGAGAGGCAGAGGCTGTGGCAAACATAGGCACCGAAACTGCTCCGACGGTAAAGTTGCCGAAATCGACATAAAAACTCTCCACCATGTTTTGTGTGTAGATGCCGATACGATCGCCTCGTTTGGTGCCGAGGGTAAGCAATGAGCGGGCAGCCTGAGTGACTTCTCCCGCGAAATGGCTCCATGTTACCGGATTCCAGCTCCTGGTTTCATCGTTGCGGGTAAAGAATACTGCGCGATCCTGATATTTCTCAGCTTGCCGGAATATGATTGTGGAAAAATGAGGTGCAGACATGTTAGTCGGAAATTTAAAGTGATTTTTTCAGTTAGAAATTGGTTTTCAGGATCAGATTTGAGTAAAGGCTAATAGTGACGGATTATTATCCGTTGTTATCTTTTAGAAATGTATCCCGTTTGCCGGAGAAGAGTTCGTAGTAACGAAATTCACAGGGCAAAGCTCCATTTAACAGATTGATTTTGCGTGACGGTTTTAGTCCGATGCGTGCCAGACACTCGATGTTGGAGCTGATAATCCATGCCTTGTTGCCCGAGAATTTGTGCTTCAGCGTGCGACCGATCATTTCGTAAAGTCCGATCAGGTCTTCGGTAACCAACCGTTCGCCGTAGGGCGGGTTGAAAAGAACCAACGTCGGTTCTTTGGGTTCGTCGACTTCCTGCATCGGTTTCACTTCGAGCTTGATGTATTTCGACAAACCGGCACTTTTTATGTTCGCTTCCGCTATGCGAATGGCGCGCATAGACATGTCGGAACCGTAAATAGTATGGGTGAAGGGCCGTTCGGCGCTGTCGTCGTTGTATATATTGTCAAACAGTTCTTCGTCGAAGTCTTTCCATTTTTCGAAGGCAAAACTGCTGCGATAGACTCCCGGCGCAATGTTCAGCGCGATCAGGGCAGCCTCGATCAGCAGTGTTCCCGAACCGCACATGGGGTCGATGAAATCGGTTTCGCCATTCCATCCCGATAGCAGAATCATTCCGGCAGCTAATGCTTCGTTGAGCGGCGCTTCGGTCTGATCGCTGCGGTAGCCCCGTTTATGGAGCGACTCGCCCGAGCTATCGAGCGATAGTGTGCAGTTATTTTGCGCAATGTGGATGTTGATATACAAATCGGGGTTGGTGAGCTGTACCGACGGACGCTTTTTGAACCGTTCCATAAAGTAATCGGCAATGGCATCTTTGACCCGGTAGGAGACGAATTTGGAGTGACGGAAGTCATCGGAATAGACCGTGGAGTCGATTACAAACGAGGTGTTCACATCCATGTATTGTGTCCAGTCTATTTTTTTTACCTGTTCGTACACCTCGTCGGGGTTGTTGGCCCGAAAGGAGGCAATGGGTACGAGTATGCGCGATGCCGTGCGCAGCCGGAAATTGGCACGGTAGAGTGTTTGTATGTCGCCGGTGCACTTAACGGCGCGGCGCTGCAGTTCAATGTTGTTTGCGCCCAACTCAGTCAGCTCCTTTGCAAGTACCTCTTCCAGCCCCTGAAAGGTTTTTACGATTATTTCGAATTCTTTTGGTAACACAGTTTTATTTGAGATTTAGTCAGTTGCGATGCACGATTCAGTTTGTGCATCAGGGAACAAAGGTAACTATTTTTGATTGTAATTGTTGTGCCAAAGCCGAATATGGTTGTTGGAGACGGCGCATCGCACCGAAAATCAGAAGAGTGAATTATAATTATTTATGAACGGCAAAGCTGTCGCCTTTTCCTCTACTATGCAGTAAAAATACTAATTTTGTGCCAGCAAATCAAGGTTTGTTCCGGCGTTGCAATGAATGGTTGAGAATGGGGTTATGATACTCTGTTTCAGTAGACTTTAATTGTAAATCGTAAATGGCCAAATCGTAAATAATCCTCATGTTCCTATCCAATTATCACAGTCATTGTAACTTTTGCGACGGCCGCAGTTCGATGGAAGAGTTTGTGCACTTTGCCATTGCCAAAGGGCTAAAACGGTACGGTTTCTCGTCGCACGCTCCGCTGCCATTCGACACCTTCTGGAACATGCGCGCCGACGATTTACCTGAATATAAAGCCGAATTCCGGCGATTGAAAGAGAAGTATGCCGGGCAAATAGAACTCTTTCTTGGCCTTGAGATGGACTACATTCATGAGGTGTTTGAGGTGCAGGATGCGTTTTATCCGGTCGATGATCTGGACTATCTCATCGGGTCGGTGCATTATCTGGATCGCCTGCCTGATGGCTCATTTATGTCGATCGACGGCAGCTTCAGCAAGTTCAATCACGGCTTGCAAACCGGATACGGTGGCGATGTGTGGGCATTGGTCGATCGTTTCTTTGAAGCAAGTCGCGCGATGGTGTCAAAAGGCGTTTTTCAGCTTGTAGGACACATGGATAAGATCGCGCTCAACGCTTCGCAATGTCCGGAGTTTTCTATTCGGGATCCACGTTATCTTACTTTGGTGGGCGATTTGCTAACCCTGATAAAAGAGCATAAAATGATTGTGGAGATCAATACCAAATCGCTCGTGGGAAAAGGATTTACCTATCCCGATGTGCAGTTTTTCCCGCTCCTGAAAAAGCTCGGTATCCCAGTTACCGTCAATTCCGACTGCCATTATCCAACCAATCTCCTCGACGGCTTTGCTTCCGCCTATCAGGCTTTGAAAGCTGCCGGAATCACCACCGTTCATCAACTGATCGACGGTACCTGGCAACCTGTAGAGTGGGAGGGGAGACGACAATTTGAATTTGTATAAATGACAAATTTTACCATTAAGGCACTTAGAACATAAAGATGAATCTGAATATGCTTATGTAATAAATGATGAACTTAGTATAGCTGAATATAGATTGCTGGTTTTAAATTATTTCTATTTGTGTTTGTTGTTTATAGAATCTGCGGCTATTGTGGTCCATGAGCAGAATTCGAGTTCTTTTAGACTTTGTAATTCATCATAAGAATGAGATTTGACAAAATAGTAGTCTACTTTTTTGCATTCTTGGTTATCACAACTATGTCTCCATATTTTTTCTTTCGTAATATCAAAATAGTAACACCCTTTTTGATTCCATGCATGAGGTATTGCCTTACGGCAATTATTGTCGTCTGTGACTATTATAATCCCTTCTATAACTTTCACTGATAAAGGATATTTCTTTGCGATTTGATATGCGTTGTAAAAACATTCTTTTTTCGTAAAGGCTAAGTCTTCAGTATCAACATCGTTTGGACAATCTATTGTTATTATTGGCATCAAAAGATTTTCTGGAATATTACAACTTTCATCCATATATAAGTCATTGTTTTGTGATTTTATCGTCTTCTTCTGCCACCTTTCTTCGCATTACTACTCTTGCCTTTGCTTCTGCTCTCTTTGCGTGGGTTTTGCGGCATAGTTGATACGGTTGCTTTTTCTTCTCCGTCGCGTACCAGTGCAAAGTCGAGCTGCTTTTTGTCGAGGTTGGCGCGGGCGACCTGCACGGTGATGGCATCGCCCAACTGGAATTTCTTCTTGAAACGGTGGCCTTCGAGACAGTAGTTCTTTTCGT
>CAZFTY010000303.1:0-3670 GCA_964521835.1 uncultured Microbacter sp. | reverse complement strand
GACGGTAGCGCAGGTTGTCGTACTTTATCAGAATAGCACGGGTAGCTTCGTCCCAGTTTTTAGAAAACAGCGCCCGTTCGCCTTTTCCATGAATGCGGAAAATCGGGCTGAAGGTGCCGAACTGAAACCAACGGGTAAAGAGTTCGCGATTGGTCGGAGTCGTCCAGTCGGGAGCCTGCCAGTGGAAATGATACCCACCGATATCGGATGTCCAGTAAGGTAAGCCCGACGCACAGGCGTTGATTCCCTGCGGTACCTGATTACGGAAAGCGTTCCAGGTACAGGTAATATCGGACGACCAGAGCGTAGCCGAGTTGCGTTGCTGCCCGGCAAAAGCCTGACGGATGAGCAGGAAAGCCCGCTTGCCGGGAATATCTTTCCGCCAGTGTTCGTACAAACCGGTGGAGTGCATCAACGAGTAGGTATTCATGTAATCGATGCCACGCCCGATGGCAAAATGGCTTTTGCGGCGCAAATCCATGTAATTGGGATCGTTCACGTTCCCGTTGTCGGGTTCGCACTGATCGACCCACCAGGCATCCCAGCCATAGCGGCCGAGCAGGCTGTCGTTTGCCTGTTTCCAGTAGAGATCGCGGGCCTTGGGACTGTGCGCGTCGTAATAATAATCGAGAATATTGGTCATCACGTTGAGCCAGCGAATGTCGGTCATGCCACCGGAGTGAGTCATCTGTTTGAACGGTTCGGTTCCTTTGGAAAATACCGGCCAAATGGAGATCATGGCATGGATATTGGCATTGTGCAATTCATCCACCATCGCTTTGGGATTCGGATAACGTTCGGGCCACATCACATGCGAGCCGATCACGTTGGGCTCCCAGTAGAACCAGTCCTGTACAATGGCATCGACCGGAATTTTGGCATTGCGGTAACCATCTTTCACAGACAGCACTTCGACCTGACTTTGATATCTATCCTGCGATTGGAACAGACCGAAAGCCCATTTGGGAAACATCGGGGCATTGCCCGACGCATTGCGGAAGGTAGCGATGATCTTGTCGAAATCGGGACCGTAGATAAAATAATAGTCGACCATATTGCCGCTTTCCGACACATATTTGTATGTGGTGTTGCCGGCTTCGGCTCCGTAAAAATTCGACACCGAATAGTTATCCCAGAAGAGTCCGTACCCTTTGGTAGAGAGCATCACGGGGATAGCCCCGGTCATGTAGCGGATAGCCAGTTCCTGATTACGGCCTTTGTAGTTGATGGAGAGCGAATCTTCCGGATGGCAACCCAACCCATATAACGCCTCATCGGCAGGCGATTGAAATTGGGAGGTACAATTATACACGTCGATACCGGCAACGGTAGCTTCGGTCATGGTTTTGTTTTGCGCATCGTCCTCGGCAAGAATGGCGTTACCCGACAAGTCGAAATATTTGATAGCATTGGATGCTTTATTGACAACCACTCTCATCTTCGCGGTGGTGATTACATACGTATCTCCGTTATCGGAAACCGCAAATGACGGCACCGTTTTCCACTGATTGGTAATGACCAACGAGGGTTTTTCGATAAAAAGAGGCAAGGTCGTGTATTTTACTTCCACCATATTATCAAAGCAAACTTTCACCCTCATCAGCCCTTTATTGAGCGTAAAGGTGACGCCATCGGCCTCTTTCTGATACGACATAACCCTGGCGTACATCGGGCAAACTAAGCCTGCAAGCACCAAGGCGATCAGAGCGCGTTTAATGTGTTTCATTTTGCAAAGATTTTCCGGTTAATCATATCGACAAATTAATTCATTGCATTCTCTTCCCTAACAGTCTACTTCAAGTAGTTTTCCCACTCTTTGGTTTCATCGGCGTTCACGGTAAGTTTTTGGTTTCCGCAGCGAACGGTAAAGCTTCCGGCTTCCAAACGCCATTTGTTGTTCAACCCGACAAAAGCCAGTTCGGATGCAGGAACCTTTAAGGTGACTGTATTTTCTTCTCCAGCCAGCAAACTTATTTTCTCAAACGCTCTCAAACGTTTATTGTCCGGGGTTAACGACGCGTAATCGTCGGAAATAAAGAGCAAAACGGACTCTTTTCCAGCCATTTTTCCAGTATTTTTTACCGTGACGGTAAATTCGAGTATGTCATCTGCACGGAAACGGGTTTTGTTTACTTTGAGATTCGAGTACACAAAAGAACTATAACTCAACCCGAAACCAAACGGATATTGCACCGTATTATTGGCATCGTACGCATAGGAACCATCCATTACTTCACGGTTTTCCGACGGTTTGTAATCGTACGTTGTCAACAGGTTGGTATATTTCGGATAGGTGTAGGGCAATTTCCCCGAGGGATTTACATCGCCATACAGTATGTCGGCTAACGACAAACTACCGTAGCTTCCCGGCAAATAAGTCTGAACAATGCCATTTACCAGCGGTTCGATAGCGGAGATTATTCGTGGACGCCCTTCGTTGAGCACCAGCACAATGGGTTTGCCGGTCTTTGCCAGTTCGCTCACTAATGTCTCCTGATTTTTTGACAACTCCAGACTGGTAAGATTTCCCGGCGTTTCGCAATACGAGTTCTCCCCGACACAAGCCACAATCACGTCGCAATTTTTAGCGGCAGCTACGGCTTTATCTATTTCGGGAGTATTTTCCTCATAATATTTCCCCTTTTCGTTGTAGGTGATCCCCGGTTCAAACACCACATGGTCTTTGCCCGCCTTTTGCTGCAATGCCTCCAGAATAGTGGCTCCCGCTTTTTCGTATTCAAGGGTTTTATCTCCCTGCCAGCTGCGGCTCCAGCCTCCGTTTAGCCCGCGTTTGGTATTGGCATTGGGACCGGTTACCAAAATGCGGTAGGCTTTTTGCAATGGCAACAGATAGTTTTTGTTCTTCAGCAAGGTAATGGCTTCATCGGCAGATGCTTTTGCCAGTTTTTGGCTTTGCTGCGATGCGAAACCGGTATACTCCGCTACGTTCCAGGTAGGTTTGTTAAACAAACCCAAACGAAATTTCATTCGCAGAATACGGCGTACCGCATCATCGATACGACTCATCGGCACCTTATTTTCTTTGACCAAATCCACTAAATCCTTACAAAAATTTTCGTCGTAAGGAATCATTGCCATATCATTTCCGGCATTAATAGCCAGCATCACAGCCTCTTTATCGCTGGAGGCAATACGATCGCGTTTATAAAGGTTGTTGATGTCCTGCCAGTCGGTTACCACTACGCCATCGAATTTCAGTTCATTTTTCAAAATATCGGTCAGAATATGGTGACTGGCATGAACCGGTTCGCCGTTGATGATGGCCGAATTGACCATTACCGACAGGGCTCCGGCTTTGATGGCAGCAGCATAGGGCTTCAGGTGACGTTCGCGCAACTCATTCTCCGGAATCATGGCAGGCGTACGATCCTGCCCGCTCACCGGAACTCCGTAGCCCAAAAAGTGTTTGAGGCAAGCAGCGATGTTATACAACCCGATCCGGTTGGGATCATTACCCTGGAACCCTTTCACACAAGCAACACCAAGTTCGGATGTAAGAAAAGGATCTTCGCCGTAGGTCTCCCAGATGCGCGGCCAGTTGGGATTGCGTCCCATATCGAGTACCGGCGAGAATGTCCAGGGGATGGAGCTGGCACGTACTTCGTAAGCAGATACTTTGGCGCCTTCATACACCAACTGACGATTGAAT
>CAZFTY010000302.1:0-3685 GCA_964521835.1 uncultured Microbacter sp. | reverse complement strand
AATGCGGGTAACACCTTCCTTGCGGTCGATGCGGTCGATAAAACCTTTCATGTTGACGCTTTTTCCCGAGGGGAGCGCAAACCGTTCGTCGAAACGGTACTCCGAGGCCACGTATTCGAATGGGGTCAGCTTCTTGTCGTTGCGCAACAGCTGTTCGATGTATTTCTGAATAATGCCTGTGGTGAGCAGGTGTTGTCCTTCGGGATAGACAATGCCTTCTTCCTTCTTCAGAAAGCTGCGGGTGAAGGCCAGCGCCACGGCATCGTTGATCGCCGTCGGACTCTTCAGCAGGCTGTCGATGGCTTCGGCCGTCACCATGCGCCCCTTCATGGTGTTGTACAACTCTTCCATCGCTCCGTGAAAAATGGAGCCGAAGGTGCTCGCGGCAATGGTCTCTTCCACGTCGTCGCTCTCTTGCAAACCCTCTACCGTGCTGAGGTAAAACTTCAGCGGGCAGTCGAGATAGGTGTTGATGGCGCTTGCCGAGAGCGCACGGCGGCTTCCTTCGGTCAGGAAAGGAATCAGCTTTTGTTGTATGGCTTCGGTTTTGGCAATTTCCACCGTTTCGGGCTTGCTGAAACTGATGTCGAACGAAGCGATCTTTTCGGTGATCGGCTGACGGTAGTGGTACTTCAACTGGTGGATATAGCGGCTCACTTCGCCCGATTGCAGCCCTTCCGAACGGGTGTCGTAGGTGCAGATCACTTTTTTTGCCCGGTGGATGAGGCGATAGAAATGATACGCGAAGATGGCATCCTGGTGTTCGCCGGTAGGCAGTCCGAATCCTTTCCGCAGGTGGTAGGGAATAAACGACGGAGCCGACTGCTTTTGCGGGAAAACACCCTCGTTGAGCGAGGTGATAATCACATTCTCGAAATCGAGGCCGCGCGTTTCGAGCAGACCCATAATTTGCAGTCCGGCCAGCGGTTCACCCTCGAACGGAATAGAGACGGCAGAAATAAGCTGTTTCATCAGCCGGGCGAACGTCTCGTTGGTAAGCTCAATTTCGGTGTTTTGCAATAATCCCTCAATACGATTCACCGCTGTGTAGCAATGGTACAAAAACTCCTGTTCCAGATGAACCGGGGGAGTATTTTCTTCGGTTGTCTGAAGCCGTTGCAGCAGCAGGCGGAAGAGCTTCGTCAGGTAGGTTGCCATCTGGCGTGGCGATTCGTTGCTGACGAAGAGCGCCGCTAAAAGCTCATTATCGGCGAATTCTTCGGCCGGAATGTATATTTTGTTGTACTGTGCAATGCTGTCGGAGATGGCTTTGGCCTCTTTGCCGGCCAGTTGCAGCAGATAGGGGTGTTGCAGGATAATCTGCACGTTGCGGTAGTAAAAGAGCGTTTGTGCACCCTTTTGCCGGATGGTGCGTTGCAGAGCAAAGAGGTTGTTGATAAGCGTGGCGGCCGGCGTGATGGAGAGCGGGTAGCCCATCGTCACGTTCACTTTGTCCAACTCCTGTGGAACGGAGTGCAGCATCGGCAGCAGCAGGTTTTCGTCGGAGAGGATTACCACCGTTTTCATCAGCTCTTCCGAGATGTACTCTTCCTTGTTGCCGGGGTAGAGTTCGCGCAACAACTGGTGCACATACTTGGCCTGCCCCACAGCCGATGGGATGCCGGTCAGTTCGATGGTGCGTTCGCGGGTTCCGTCACCGGGCAGCTCATAGCGCGGTTTGAATTGTTCGAGGTTGGCTTGCCGGAAATCGCTGCCGCGGTTGGCAGAGTCTTCCAGCTCTTCGATGTCGTAGTCCCAGTAAAAATCGGCCAGCCCGTTGTTACGGAAGTAGGTAAACAGCTTCTCTTCGGCCGGCGTGAGCGCATTGAAACCCACAAACACGATGCGGCTCCACTCTACCGGAAGCTCTTCGCGGCGTTGCATCCGTTCGGCCACTTCGCGGAAAATCATCCCTTCGTACCCTTCGCCCGAGGCAAGCAATTCGGCGTGCAGTTTTTCGTAAACCGGATAAAGAATCTCCCAGGTAGCCCGGAAATCTTTCTGTTTGGCACTTTCGGAGGTGGGCACAAAGCTCGACCAGAAGCGGCGGATGGCCTCGATCTGGTTCTCGGAGAGGTAATCGAACAGCGAATCGATCTGTTTCAGTTCGGTGACGTTGGTAAAAAGCTGGCGAGCATCGGCTAAGTATTTATCCACATCGTCGAAGTCGTTGAGCAGCATTTCGCCCCAGTAAGCAAACTTGTCGAAGGTCTCCTCTTTCTTGCTCAGTGATTGGTAGATGGCGTAGAGACGAAACAGCAGGCTAATCCGGTCGGAGGTTTGCAGGCTGGAGAGGCGTGCAAACAGTTCGTTCACCGTCATCGTTTCGGGGGCAAACAGCGGTCGGTCGATCATTTTCGACAGGTAGTTGAGGAAAAAGAGCCCGGCCCGCCGGTTGGGGAAGACAAAGAGCATATTGCCCAGTTCCTGCTCGTGTTCGCGCAGGTAGACGGAGGCTATTTGTTGTAAAAGAGGTTTCACGTTTTACTGACCGTTAGAATGGGTAGCCGATGGAGAAGAACATCTCCATATTTTTGGAAACACTTTTCAGCGGACGTATCCATCGGTCGGTGCCATTATTTGCGGGATTATAGAGCTTATGTCCGAAATCGAGTCTGAAAATAAAGTAGTTGAAGTTCATGCGTAGGCCGAGGCCATAACTCCAGGCAATTTGCTTGTAGAATTCGGAAAACTGAAATTTTCCCTGTGGCTGGAAATCATAGTTTTTAATCGTCCAGATATTTCCGGCATCGGTAAACGCAGCCCCTTCAAATATTCCGACTATTTTGAAGCGATATTCCAGATTTGCCATCAGGTTGATGTCACCCGTTTTGTTTACAAAGTCGATTTTCCCGTCGGTGTCTTTGTTGTAATACGATCCCGGGCCAAGGGTGTAGGATGACCATCCCCTTACGCCATTGGCTCCACCTCCGTAGTAGCGCTCCTCGAAAGGGATGATTTCGGCATTTCCCAACGGACATGCTATCCCGGCCGCAAAGTGATAAACCAAGTGGTTGTCTTTGGTAATTTCCTGATTGTAAGAGATATCGAAATCGCCTTTTACATATTGGGCAAATCGTATGTTGAAAATCCGGTAATTATTGTCCGGATCTTTTCTGACATTGAACAAATTGCATACTGTGTTGAGCAGATTCCCAGCTTCCGAGATGCCGATGCGCCAATTGAAGACGTCACCGCTTATGCTTTGTTTGCCCCGCTGACTGTTGTAATTGATGTTGATACCGGAGCGAACAATCATTTGATCTTCGTAACTGTATCGCAACGGAGAAGAGTTGTTGAGATAAGTGGCCGTAAAAGTGGAATCTTTGTGCGGCAGATAAATATAGTTGAAGTTGATAAGGTCAAACGAATAGAATAGATTCTTTCGGCTCCATGCATATTTTATGCCGATATTGGCAAGATTGCGGGTAAATTCGGGACGAATCTGATAGCTGTATCCGATGGTAAACGCGGTTGACGCGTTGATTCCCCTTTTGAACTCTTTCCCGAGGAACGGGAAAAGAAAAGTCGGATATTTGATCGAAACGTCGGTAGTCAGTTCGGTAGCATTGCGTGCAAAAAGATTGGAAATATTTCCGAATGACTCAAATGAATAGCGGGTATGAAATTTAAATAGTTCGGCTCCCCTGAAAATGTTGCGGTGCTGATATGTAAAATCGACAGC
>CAZFTY010000301.1:0-3735 GCA_964521835.1 uncultured Microbacter sp. | reverse complement strand
CCGCAGGTCCACTGGCTAGTGACGAGCCGATGATGAAAGGGGTCGTTGCCGTGAAAGCTGCCATCCATCCGCACTACACCTTGTTCGTGGTTGACGCAATGACCGGTCAGGATGCGGTGAATACAGCCAAGGCATTTAACGATCGTCTTGATTTCGACGGTGTTGTCCTCACCAAACTCGACGGTGATACCCGTGGTGGTGCTGCGCTCTCTATCCGTACGGTGGTTACCAAACCTATCAAGTTTGTGGGTACCGGCGAAAAGATGGATGCCCTCGATACTTTCCACCCCGAACGTATGGCCGACCGTATTCTCGGTATGGGCGACATCGTTTCGTTCGTGGAGAAGGCGCAGGAGATGTACGATGAGGAAGAGAGTCGTCGCCTGAGCAAAAAATTAGCCAAGAACCAGTTCGATTTCGACGATTTTCTGGGACAGCTGTCGCAAATCAAAAAGATGGGTAACCTGAAAGATGTGGCTTCGATGATTCCCGGTATGGGCAAAGCATTGAAAGATGTGGAATTCGACGACAATGTTTTCAAATCGACCGAAGCTATTATCCACTCCATGACTCCGTTTGAGCGGAAGAATCCGGAGGTGATTAACGGAACCCGTCGTCAGCGGATTGCCAAAGGTAGCGGAACCACCATTCAGGATGTGAACCGTCTGCTGAAACAGTTCGACGAAATGCGTAAAATGATGAAGATGGTATCGCAACACAAAATGCCATTCAAAAGAAAATAAGATTCAACCAATAAGTGATAATGACGCAGCTGCTTTCGGGTGGCTGCGTTTTTTTATGGCAAAAATCAAAATAGGGCAGATATACGCTTTTGTTTTTGAAATTGTGTATATTTGTCTGGCTTTGAAGATGGCTGATGACGGATTGAGCCTCGCGTCATTGGCATATTGGCACATTGTCTTATTTTCAAATTGAATCCATGCGAAACGTCAATATTAATAAACTATACTTCAAGGATACTTCGTTTGCCGATCTGATGAACAAACGGGTGTTCAATATTTTGCTTATTGCCAGTGCCTACGACTCGTTTACGCTGGAGGAGGACGGACGGGTAGACGAGCAGATATTTAACGAATATGTCTCTCTCAATTTGCGCTATCCGCCGCGCATTACGCTGGTGCATTCCGAAGAGGAGGCTTTTCGCTTGCTGCAAACACGTACGTTCGAATTGATTATCTCTATGCCTTCGGGCGAACACAGCGACACCTTCGAGCTGGCCAAACGAATCAAAGCGCAGTTTCCTCAAATTCCTATCACCGTACTCACGCCCTTCTCGCGTGGTGTTACCCGCCGGTTGGCGCACGAAGATTTGAGCGCCATCGACTACGTTTTCTCCTGGTTGGAGAATGCAGATCTGTTACTGGCCATCATCAAACTGATGGAAGACAAAATGAATGCCGAGACGGATGTGCGGGCGGTGGGGGTACAGGTGATTCTGGTGATGGAGGATTCGGTGCGTTTTTATTCGTCCATCCTTCCGCTGCTTTTTAAACTGGTATTTAAGCAGTCGCGTTCGTTTATGACCGAGGCGCTCAATGAGCACGAACGGATGCTGCGTATGCGAGGCCGACCCAAAATTTTGCTGGCGCGTAACTACGAAGAGGCATGGGAGCTTTACCAGCGTTACAAGCACCATCTGCAGGGTGTAATTACCGACGTGAGTTTTAACCGGTCGGGGGTGAAGAACAAATATGCCGGTGTGGCGCTTTGTGAGGATATCCGGCTCGAAGATCCTTATGTGCCGATTATCATGCAGTCGTCCGATGAGGAGAATGCCGAGTACGCCGAACGATTCGGGGCTGTGTTTCTGAATAAAAATGCCAAGTCTTTTCAGCGCGATCTGCAGGAGACGGTGATTAATAACTTCGGTTTTGGCGATTTTGTCTTTATCAATCCGGTAACCGGCGAAGAGGTGGCTCGTGTGACGAAGCTGAAGGATTTGCAGGAGTTGATTTTCGCTATTCCCGACGATTCGTTGCTCTACCATGTGTCGCGCAACCATATTTCGCGCTGGCTCTATTCGCGTGCCATGTTTCCGCTGGCCGAATTTCTGCGGCGCATCACCATCGAGCCGGGCGATACGCTGGGCGATGTGCGAAAAATTATTTTCGATGCCATTGTCGACTACCGTCGCATCAAAAACAAGGGAATTGTGGCGGTTTTCGAGCGTGGACGTTTCGATGAATATTCCAATTTTGCCCGTATCGGCGAAGGATCGATGGGGGGCAAGGGGCGTGGTCTGGCCTTTCTCGATGCCATGGTGAAACGCAATATTGAGGAGAATGAATTCGGCGCTTCGGTGATTGCCGTGCCGCGTACGGTGGTGTTGTGTACCGATGTCTTCTCCGAATTTATGGAACGAAACGATCTGTACGCCATTGCTCTACAGGATGAGCCCGATGAGGTGATTCTGTCCCATTTTCTCAAGGCGAAGATGGCGCAAAACATTGTGGCCGACCTCTACGCGTTCCTCGGTTCCATTGCCGGGCCCATTGCCATCCGGTCGTCGAGTTTGCTGGAAGATTCGCATTATCAACCCTTCGCCGGCATCTACACCACCTACATGGTACCCAATGTGAAGGCCAGTAAAACCAATACACTGCTGGCTGTTTGCGAGGCTATCAAAGCGGTCTATGCGTCGGTCTATTACAAGAGTAGCAAGGCCTACATGAAGGCTACGCGCAACGTTATCGACGAGGAGAAGATGGCGATAGTGTTGCAGGAGGTGTGCGGATCGGCTTACGGAACCCATTTTTATCCGTCGTTTTCGGGCGTGGCGCGTTCGCTCAACTACTATCCCATCGGGCACGAGACTGCCGAAGAGGGAATTGCTAATGTGGCGCTGGGTTTGGGTAAATATATTGTCGACGGTGGTACTTCGTTGCGCTTTTCTCCTGCTCATCCCAAAAGCTGCCTGCAGGCTACCAATCTGGAGATTGCTCTGCGCGAAACGCAAAACCATTTCTATGCCTTTGATCTTGCGCAGGAACATTTTACACCGCAGGTGGACGACGGTTTCAATCTGCTGAAACTGACGCTGAAAGATGCCGAAAAGGATAATTCATTACAATGGCTCGCCTCTACTTTCAATCCGCAGGCGCAAGCGCTCTACGATTCGCTGTTTGAAAATGGCCGACGGGTGATTACGTTTGCCAATATCCTGAAACACGACACCTTCCCTCTGTCGGCTATTTTACAAAAAGTCTTGCAGACCGGGCAGCGCGAGATGGGTCGGCCGGTAGAGATAGAGTTTGCCGTAGAACTCGACCGGAAGAGTAAGTCGGGAACGTTTTACCTGTTGCAGATTCGTCCGATCGTCGACTCTACCGAGATGCTCGAAGAGGATCTGGACGAGATTCCCGACGGCGAAACCATTATCAATTGTACCAATGCGCTGGGGCACGGTATCACCCACGATGTGTGCGATATTGTCTACGTGAAGCCTGAGTCGTTTAATGCGGCAAATAACCGGATAATGGTAGATGAAATTGATGCGATCAACCGGCAGTTGTTGGCCGAAGAGCGGGGCTGTGTGTTGGTAGGGCCGGGACGCTGGGGAACCAACGATCCCTGTCTGGGTATTCCGGTCAAGTGGCCGCACATCTCGTCGGCACGATTGATTGTGGAGGCGGGACTGACTAACTACCGCATCGATCCGAGTCAGGGAACACACTTCTTTCAGAATCTTACCTCGTTCGGTGTGGGTTATTTCAC
>CAZFTY010000300.1:0-3755 GCA_964521835.1 uncultured Microbacter sp. | reverse complement strand
CGGAGTTAAAGCACTTTTTTTTGCTGTTTGACTAACAGCCAAAGAGGCTGTCAAAAGTAAAATTAATGAGAATAGAACCGTTCTTTTCATACTGTAATAATTTTTAAATTTAAGGTAGTATGGAACTCCATGTTGCTAATAATTATCAGACCCTTGGGTGCTGTGATGCAACATGTTCGTTTCATATCAGAAAAATTTTATTGGTTAATATCTGTTTGAGTTCATCGTTGGACGGTACCCGCCCTTTTACTACTACTTTTCCATCGATGACCAGCGCCGGAGTTGTCATCACATTGAACTTCATGATTTCCATGATGTCTTCTACTTTGGTCACTTCGGCATCGATGCCATTTTGAGCTACCACCTCGCGCACCGCCTTTTCAAGCGATTTGCATTTGGCACATCCTGTACCCAGTACTTGAATTTTCATCTGCATATAATTAAAATGTTAGTCACAGCAATTTTTGTTCTCTTTCAAAGAATCGAAAAAACTATTGAAATAAGCCTGGGCTTTGCCCCAGTTCTCCCGATGGATACAATATTTCACCTTGGGCGCTTCAATAGTTCCGGTAATGAGTCCGGCATCTTTCAACTCTTTCAGATGTTGTGAGACGGTAGCCTTGGCAATCGGCAGTTCATTGTGAATATCGCCAAAATAACAGCTGTCTAAGTTGGCTAAAAAGCTGAGAATGGCAATACGTGACGGATGCCCCATCGCTTTAGCGAAGCGTGCAAGTTGCTCATTATCTATTGTGTAATCTTGTTTTTCGCAGCAATTCATAGTATAAATAATTTTATTTGTTCGTTGTTCGCAAAATTACGAACATTATTTTTATCGCAAAGTTAAATGATGTTATTTTTTATCACTGCGAGATTCAACGCACTATTATCCCGAACGCAAACAAGACCATCATGAATGAGGCCATTCTATTTTACCTCTTTTTGATGAAAAAACGCCAACTATTCGTACTTTTGCAAATCACATCTAATCCCGTGGCTTATGCAACTCGACTACGTACCTTATGTGCAGATACTGGCAGCCTTTGCCGCAGGCGCCACACTGGGACTGGAACGGGAATACCATAATAAACCGGCCGGATTCCGCACCATGATTCTGATTACCGTCAGTTCGTGCCTGTTTACTATTCTTTCCAACTCGTGGGGCGGCGACCGCATTGCTTCCAACATTGTAACCGGTATTGGCTTTATCGGCGCCGGTGTGGTATTCAAAGAGGGGGCCAATGTCAAAGGCATCACCTCCGCGGCAATTATCTGGATGGCTGCGGCTATCGGCATGTGCATCGGTTTGCAGTTTTATGCGCTGGCAGCCATGGTAGTAGTACTGGTCATGCTGGTGTTGCTGGCACTGTTCAAATTCGAAAGCACCTTCGACTCGCTGCACCAGATGAAGAATTACGAAATACGCTTCCAGCCCGAAACATATTCTCTCGAAACACTTGAAGCCGAATTTGGAAGAATGAACATCAAATACCTGCGCATTAAAACCAGCAAACAAGCAGGAATGGTTTGCGTGGAATACAACATAGAGATACACCCGGGTAAACGCGATCAGTTCGAGTCGTTTTTGATACACAATCCGAATATCTCCGGATTTGAATCCTGACCAAGCAAACAGACTATTACAAGAATAGATGAAAATAGATCACATTGCGCTCTGGGTACGAGATCTGGAAAAGATGAGAGCGTTCTACCAGAACTATTTCGATTGCAGCTCGGGAGAACGGTATGAGAACCCCACTAAGGGCTTCTCTTCTTTTTTCATCCGTTTTGCCGACGGCGCACGTATCGAACTGATGCATCGAAACGACATTACCTCCGGCGGGGCAGATGACACCTTCGGGTGGACTCATATTGCCATCGAAATGGGTACACCCTCCGAAGTAGACGCACTTACGGACAAGATGCAGCATGATGGCATTAAAGTAGCGAGTCTTCCGCGCAGAACCGGTGATGGTTATTACGAAAGCGTGATCATCGATCCGGAAGGCAACCGGCTGGAATTAGTAGCCAGCCCACAATTTGAATAAACCGATAACAGAGACAAGATTGTAGCAGATGAAAAAAATAGTTTTATTGTTCAGCATTTTAATTGCAACCACAGCCATCGTAACGGCACAAACAACGCCACCGCTCCCCACCCCATCAGCTGCAACCGACACCGGCAAGGTAAACAAAAATCTCAAACACGACACGCTCCGTCACCACCGGAAAATGATATGGGCCACTGCCGACACCATTACTTCCGGTGACTACATGACAAGCATCGAACGGGTAAACGACAAATTAAATACCATTCGCGACAGTGTAAAAATGAGTCTGGAAGTGATGGGTTCCGGCCGTCATCTGGATAAAATAACCAAAGACATTGCCGAAATCCGCGAACGCCTCGGAGGCCGGCGCGCTCATGTAAACCTCCGCAATCTCTATCTTTATCAAAGCTTTATCGAGGATATCGACGACGATAATCAACAGCTCCGGCAATTTCTGACCACGACTTACAACCGTTTTTATCGTGCCAAACTGAACTTAAAAAGGGTAATGAAGGACTCTATCTTTATCCGGCTGGACAAAGATACGGTAATGGCTAAGTTATTCGACAAACGACTCGACCGGATGCAACGTAAATGGATGCGAACCGATAGCATGACCCGTGCAGGACTGAACCTGTTGAACGAACTGAAGCTGAAAGTATCGGACAACTCGATGAACATTGCCAACATGCTCAATATGCTCGACAACCGGCTCGACAAAGCCGATCTGCAGCTGTTCGGTTCGGAAGCTCCCTGCCTGTGGCAATTCAACGTGCCCGACACGGTAGGACAACAACTTCACAAATCGGCATCGTCCATCTCCATGATAGAACAAAAAGCGCTCGCCTATTATTTCGACAAAACATCGCAACGCCGCATTGTGATGCTGCTGGTAGCGCTGCTGCTGTTCGGCTGGTGGTGGGTAAAGCGGCGTCAGTTAAAAGCGTTTAATGATACAAACGAGCATTTTACATTTCTCCGCCTAAAGTATATCAACACCCATCCGGTGTTGGCACTGCTGATGGTATTGCTGGCTCTTATCCCATTCTTCGATGCCTATGCCCCCACACTTTACCTGACGGGAGAATACCTTATCTCATTTATCATTGCTTCGGTTATCTTTTTTACGCAATGGGAACGCAAAACATGGTATGCATGGATTGCTCTGGTGTTGCTGTTTGTGGTTGTTTCCGTCTCTTATGTCTGGGTCGAACCGACCTTACTTCAACGATACTGGGTGGTATTGTTGCAAACAGGTGTTATCGCATTCGCCCTGAGATTTTGCAATCGTTGCGATGAGAAAGTATCCTTCCGCAAATGGATTCGTATGGCGATGTATCTCTCCATACTCTTAGCCGCGTTATCTATTCTGACGAATGTCTTCGGGCGTTTTTCGCTTGCCGGCATTATCGGCGCAGCATCCATCTTTACCCTGATGCAGGCGATAATTCTACCCATCTGTATCGATACGATTCTGGAAGTTATTTTGTTGCAGATAGAGCTTGGCCGGCTGCGAAAAGGAATCAAGGTGCCTTTCGACCCGACACTGGTAACAAGCAAGCTGAAGTTGCCGATGATCGTATTTGCTCTTATATTGTGGCTCATAATGCTGGCATCCAACCTCAATGTCTATCACGGCATCAGCGAATGGATAGGCGATCAGCTTACCTCTACCCGCTCGATAGGTAGTATTTCATTCAAATT
>CAZFTY010000299.1:0-3766 GCA_964521835.1 uncultured Microbacter sp. | reverse complement strand
AAGATTCCGGTTGACTCAACAAGCATATACGCTCTTTTTAAGTGTGACTCTCTGAACCGGGTGATTATGACCAAACTCGGAGAACAAAAAACATCGGGAATGCAAAGCGATTTTTCTTTTGATGGGAACAGACTAACATACAAGGCAAAAACGATTCACGATACCATTTATGTTGCTGCAAAGGATAGTTTTATTTATCAGGAAAAGCCCGTTAAAGTCCCTGTGGAAGTGAATAAATTGACATGGTGGCAAAAAACATTGTGTTGGACAGGGGGAATATCGCTATTGCTAATTTTTGCGGCTTTGGGCATCAAATACAGAAACATTTTAAAAATAATTTGATATGGCAAAAGACTCACAAGACTCCACTTTGGAGCAGGAAGCATTGCAAAATGGTGCTACAGGCGCACAAGCTTCCGAAGGTTCCGCGAATACAACCAACGGCACAGAAACAACACAAGCCGAAGTAACTCCAACACCAGAAACTACCGACACAGAAGCTGAAAAAGAAACTGTGGCGGCCACTGACACCGAATCGACTTCGGAAACCACAGCTGCTGCTGAAAAAGAACAGGCAATGGCACTTGCCCTTATGAAAGAAGTAAATGTGACTAAAATATGGCGTACCGCTGTAGATGGATATTGGTTCTCTAAAGAGGACATGGCAATCCAACATCACAAAAGAGTAGGTGGTGATTTGAAAGAGTTTGTAAACAACGAAAAAAAATAATCTATGCTACCACGCGTAAAAATATATTTTGAAAATGGACTTATCGGTTCCACTACAGCCTCGGATGATGCTGTGGTCGGACTGGTAGCCTCCGGGGTCGCTGTGGCAAATAAGTTTGTGCTTGGAACTGCATATCTGATTACAAAACCAGCCGGTCTAACCGCTCTTGGTATAACATCGGCCGCAAATGACGCCAATGCCAACATATACAAAGTTGTTAGCGAGTTTTACACGGAAGCCACAGAAGGCACAAAGCTTTGGATTATGGGTGTGGCAGACACTGTAACAGAAACAGATATTTGTGATTATACAAAACCATACGCAAAAGTTTTACTGGATAGTGCAAACGGGGCTATCTGTTTTGTGGGTGTGGCAAAAAGCGATCCGGCTGGATACACGCCAACCATACTCGACGGAATTGATTCTGACGTTTATGCGGCAATGGTTAAAGCACAAGAATTGGGTGAGTATATGGCAAACACGAAGTTTGCCCCGGTTTTCACATTGTTGCAAGGTCGGAGCTATACTGGTATTGCCTCAAATTTGCGTGATCTTACCACGGGAGATGATAATCGGGTGGGCATTATGATTGGAGACAGCATCAAAAACAGTTCCGGTGCATCTATCGGTCTTTTATTGGGACGAATCGCAGCCATACCGGTACAACGTTCTATTGCTCGTGTAAAAACAGGTGCAATCGGAGTGAGTAGCCTATATATCGGAGCCAATCCTGTCGAAAACGGCGATCCTGACATTATCAACGATAAAGGGTTTATTACGTTCAGAACCTTTGTGGGAAAATCGGGCTATTACTTTACGGATGACAAGCTGGCGGTTGATCCTACCGATGATTATGCTTTGATACCCCGCCGCAGGGTTATTGACAAAGCTTTCAGAATCGGTTATAAAACCCTTGTTGATGAATTGAACGATGAAATTCCGGTAACAGATGACGGAACTATACCGGCTTCAATAGTGAAAAGCATACAGAACAAAGTGGAGGTAGCTATTGAGAATGGAATGACAGCATACGGCAACCTTGGTATTGATCCGGGTGATTCGACCGATACGGGTGTGCAATGTTATATTGACCACACTCAAAACGTGGTAAGCACATCGGAGTTGGCCGTTAAATTGAGAGTTAAGCCTTACGGATATGCCAAATACATTGATCTGTATCTTGGTTTCAAAACCACAACCGCATAATAATTACGACTATGTTTGACAGTAGAGAATATGAATGGTCAGATATTACACTGATTCTGGGAGGTAAGGATATTACCGGGATCAGAGCAATAAAATATGGCACCAAGCAGGAAAAAGAACCTGTATATGGCAAAGGATCTGAGCCTTTGAAAATTCAGAAGGGCAACAAATCGCATGATGGTGAATTATCCGTGTTACAAAGTGAATTTGAAACACTCGTAGCAAATAGTTCCGATAGTTCTATTCTTAGTCTTCAGTTGGATGCTGTGGTTGCTTATGGTAATCCATCTAAAGGAGATATGCTAATTACGGATGTTATTCAGGGCATTCAGTTCACTGAAGAGACGAAAGAATTCAAGCAGGGAGATAAGTTCGGAGAAATGAAGCTTCCGTTTATTTTCCTTCGCAAGAAAAATCAAGTAGCATAAATAATTCTATGCCGGTGGCTAAATGGCTACCGGCATATTAAATCACAACTAAGATACAAACACAATGGCAGAAAAATTAACAGGTGCTGCAACACAAGAACAAATTGCAGAATGGAAAGAAAAAAACGCTGAAGTTTTCGCTTTGCGCGCAGATGGTCATATTGGATATGTAAGACGGCCTGGTCGAAGGGATTTATCCTTTGCCAATGCCGGTAGTAATCAAGGCAAAGATGCCATCAAGTTTAATGAGGTGCTTTTGAATAATATTTGGCTTGGAGGTTCGGATGCTATCAAGAAAGACGATAAATTGTTTTTAGCTGTGAGTGGTAAACTCGGAGAATTGATTGATGTTGCCGAGGCTGAACTGGAAAAGCTTTAAAGGCTGCCGAGGTAAAGGATTACGAATGGATAAGGCAGCTGGATGCACAGCTGCTTTATTACTTTCATATAGACCCGGACAGCCTTACAGATCAGCAATGGGCCAATAGAGTAAAAGAATTAGAATGGGTTCGCACAGAAGAAGCAAAGCATAACAAACAGTGAGTAACATAGTAGAATATACCCTTTCGCTAAATGATGCTATGAGCGGGAAACTGCAAAAAATTGGCATCAATTCGGAATCAGCACTTAATGCATTTGCTAAAGTTCAAATGCAATCGAATGCTGTGAACAAAGTGATGGGTGAAATGGGTAGAAGTGTTACCACTCTTGACCAAAAACTTAATCTACTACGTAATGAACGTGATCTGATTCCAGCAAAAAATATTCGGGATTTACGGGCTTACAATACCGAAATACAAAAAGTAGAAAAGGAGATATCCAAGCTACAGACAATCAATAATGGAAGTAAGCTAAAATCAATGGCGGGGAGCGCCCTGCAAAATCTTCCGGGAGCTGGGTTTGTTACAAATCCTTTGGTAGCTGCCGGAGCTATGGTGGCGGCTTCTGCAAATATTGGAATTCAAAACGAAAAGACAGCTGTTTCTTTTGAAGTGCTGCTTGGTTCTGCTGAAAAAGCCAAAAATATGATTGCCGACATGACAAAGTATGCCAATACAACCCCATACGAGAAGGCTGACATACAGGGAGCGGCAAAAATGATGCTAAGTTTTGGCATTCCACAAGAAAAAATCATGCCAAACATAAAAATGCTGGGTGATATTGCTATGGGTGACAAGGAAAAGCTAAACTCATTGACTCTTGCTTTCTCTCAGATGTCGTCGGCGGGTAAATTGCAAGGGCAGGATTTGCTACAAATGGTTAACGCCGGGTTCAATCCTTTACAGGAAATGTCAAAAATGACGGGACTTTCAATGGCTGATCTGCGTAAAAAAATGGAAAAAGGGCAAATATCTTCCGAACTCGTTGCGAAGGCTTTCCAACATGCTACCGAAAAAGGCGG
>CAZFTY010000298.1:0-3775 GCA_964521835.1 uncultured Microbacter sp. | reverse complement strand
CAACATGTCAAGGTGATGCTGGGCGATTATGTACGTGCCGGACAAGTGCTGGGCATCATCAAGAGCTCCGAAATGGCTGGCTTCAGCAACGAACTTGTCAACGCACAAACCAACCTGAATGTGGCCAAAAAGAATCTGGATGCCACACGCGACATGTACAACAGCGGGTTAGCATCGCAGAAGGAGCTTTTGACGGCACAGGCCGGTCACGAACAGGCGCTGTCGGAACTAAGCCGGGTGAAGCGCGTATTGCACATCAACGGCGGTAGTACCAACGGTGACTATATCGTGCGTTCGCCGGTAAGCGGCTTTGTCTTTGAGAAATTTGTTACCAACAACATGTCCATCCGCGCCGATAACGCCACCAACCTCTTTACCATTGCCGACCTGAAAAACGTTTGGGTCATCGCCAACGTCTACGAGTCGAACATCGGGCTGGTGCATCTCAACGACAATGTGAATGTGACTACCCTCGCCTATCCCAACAAATCGTTCAAAGGCAAAGTCGATAAGATTATGAATGTGCTCGATCCGGTCAACAAGGTGATGAAGGTGCGTATAGTGTTGCCCAATCCGAATTATCTGCTCAAGCCGGAGATGTTTGCCAAAGTGGAGCTGAAAGACAACGCCACCCACACGGCCATGTGTGTCTCGTCGGGAGCTGTAGTTTTCGATCAAAGCCAAAACTATGTGCTGGTATATAAAAGTTCCTCCGACATTCGCATCGTGCAGGTTAATATCCTCAACACCATCGGCAACAGAACCTACATTTCGGGTAACATCCAACCGGGCGAAAAGGTAATTGCCTCGCAGGCTATTCTGATTTACGAAGCGCTGAATAGCTGACATTAAAGTAGATAGTAGATAGTAGACGGTAGACAGTAGCGAAAATCCTGAGAAGTATGGGAAGTTATGGAATTCTGGAATAATGAAATTTTGGAATTCAATATCCCCACATTCTCAAATCTTCACATCTTCAAATTTGAATTATGAACAAACTGATAAAAAACATCATAACCTTCTCGCTCAAAAATCAATATTTTATTTTCGGAGCGACCCTGTTATTGCTTATTTCGGGAATTATCGTTTTCAAAAACATGCCCATCGAGGCATTTCCCGATGTCACCAACACCGAAATAACGATCATCACCCAATGGCCGGGACGTAGCGCCGAAGAGGTGGAGAAATTCGTCACCATCCCCATCGAGATCGCCATGAACCCGGTGCAGAAGAAGGTGAGCCTGCGTTCGAGCAGTATTTTCGGCCTCTCCTACATCAAATTAGTCTTCGACGACGGGGTACCCGACAAGGATGCCCGTATGCAGGTAAACAATTTGCTGGCCAATGCCAATCTGCCGGAAGGTGTACAACCATCGGTACAGCCACCCACAGGACCTACCGGAGAGATATTTCGATACACGTTGCGCAGTACTTTTCGTGATCCGCGTGAGTTGAAAACACTGCAGGACTGGGTAGTAGACCGGCAGCTTCGCGCAGTGCCCGGCGTGGCCGATGTGGTCAGTTTCGGCGGCATGGTGAAGACCTACGAGATTAAAGTCGATCCGGGCAAACTGAGTACGCTCGGCATCACCCCTCTCGATCTCTACTCGGCACTCAGCAAGAGTAATATCAATATCGGAGGCGATGTCATCACCAAAAACAATCAGGCTTACGTGGTGCGGGGCATCGGCTTACTGAACGACATTAACGAGATAAAAAACGTGGTGGTACAGAATATCAACGGCATTCCTGTACTGGTGAAAGATGTGGCCAACGTGGAGATATCCCATCTGCCGCGGCTGGGATTGGTGAGTCGTGCCGATTCGCACACCGACGCGTCAGGTAAACGAACGGTAAGTCAGGAAGACGATGTTGTGGAGGCCATCGTGGTGATGCGCAAAGGCGAAAACCCGACACAGGTAATCAATGCCGTGAAAGAGAAGGTGGAAGAGATAAACAAACACGTATTGCCGCACGATACCAAAATCATTCCGTTCTACAACCGCGAAACGCTTATCAATTTCGCCACCGGCACCGTGTTGCACAACCTGATGGAAGGTATCCTGTTGGTCACGCTGCTGGTATCGCTCTTTATGTTCAACTGGCGCACCACGCTCATTGTCTCCATCATTATTCCGCTTGCACTGCTGTTTGCCTTTATCTGTCTCAATCTGATGGGCATGAGCGCCAACCTGTTGTCGTTGGGCGCGGTCGATTTCGGTATTATTATCGACGGGGCGGTGGTGATGGTCGAGGGGCTCTTTGTGGTGCTCGACCGCCAGGCAAAAGAGATCGGGATGGAGCGTTTCAACAAATTAGTTAAGACCGGCCTGATTAAAAACAACAGCATCCGTCTGGCAAAAGCCATTTTCTTTTCCAAACTGATTATCATCACTGGTTTGTTGCCCATTTTCGCCTTTCAGAAGGTGGAGGGTAAGATGTTCTCGCCATTGGCCTACACACTGGGATTTGCCCTGCTCGGAGCATTAATCACCACGTTGACGCTGGTGCCGGTGCTGATTAAGTTGTTGCTGAAAAAGAATGTTCAGGAGAAGCACAACCCGATTGTGGGCTACATCACCCGCAAACTGATGGCGAGCTTCGACTATACCTATCGTCACAAAAAAGTGTCGCTGATTACGGCCACTGTCATTATCGTAGTCGGACTGGGATCGTTCAAATTTCTCGGGTCGGAGTTCATTCCCGAAATGAACGAAGGAGCCATCTGGTTGCGGGCACAGCTTCCCTACTCCGTCTCACTCGAAAAATCGATCGAAGTCTCGAAGCAGATACGCGGTATCGTGATAACATTTCCGCAGGTACAAAGCATTGTGGCACAAACGGGACGACCCGACGACGGAACCGATGTGGCAGGCTTTTATAATAATGAATTCGACATTCAGCTTTATCCCGAGAAGGAGTGGAAACCCCGTATGAGCAAAGAGGAGCTGATCGACGAGATGAACCGTAAACTTTCGGGCATCCCCGGCGTGGATTTCAATTTTTCGCAACCGATTACCGACAACGTGGAAGAGGCAGTATCGGGTGTAAAAGGCTCTATTTGTGTGAAAATTTTCGGCGATTCGCTCAACTACATGGAAGATAAATCGAAAGAGGTATGCAACATGCTGAAAACTGTGCGCGGCATCTCCGATCTGGGAGTCATTCGCAACATCGGGCAGCCCGAGCTCGACATCGACCTCGACCAGCAGAAGATGGCATTCTACGGTGTTTCCACGGCCGATGCCAATGCCGTTATCGAGATGGCAATAGGCGGCAAGGTGGCATCGACACTCTATGAAGGCATCAAGAAGTTCGATATCCGCATCCGTTTCCCCGAGCAGTACCGCGCCTCGGTAGACGACATCGGCAACCTGATGGTTCCTACATCAAGCGGGTCGAAGGTACCGGTCAAAGAGATCGCCTCCATCACCATGAAAACCGGGCCGTGTCTTATTTTCCGCGACGATAACCGCCGTTATTCCGCCGTCAAATTCTCTGTTCGCGACCGCGATATGGGAAGCGCCGTGCAGGAAGCCCGGGCGAAGGTGGATCGGGCCGTCCATCTGAAAAAGGGTTACGATATGGTGTGGCAGGGAGATTTTGAGAATCAGCAACGTGCCGTTAAACGTCTTGCTCAGGTGGTACCGGTCAGTCTGATTCTCATTTTCCTGCTCCTTTTCATCATGTTCGGCAATATGAAAGATGCCGGTCTGGTATTCCTCAACGTACCTTTTGCCATTGTGGGTGGTATCGCGGTGCTGTTTGCCACGCA
>CAZFTY010000297.1:0-3784 GCA_964521835.1 uncultured Microbacter sp. | reverse complement strand
ATTGAAAAACTCTTTGCAAAATATCCGGAGCTCTTTTCAACGCGACTATTGGATACAATAACCGATCTGGCTATCCGGACGGAAAAAGAGGGAATTCGCCGATTGATGTTGTGTGTGTTGATTCGGGCAGACTTGCCTGACGAGTTGCCGGTAAAACTCATCAACGGAGCTTTCGAATGGATTTTGTCCGAAAGCTCGGCAATCGCGGTTAAGGCAATGAGTATGCATTATCTGCTTCGGGTGTGTCGCCGCGAACCCGATTTGCTACCGGAGCTCCAATTGTGCGTGTCGCATTTGCTGGAAAGTACCGACTCGCCAGCCATCCGGTCGGTTGCCCGCAAGGTGATGAAAGCCGGTCGTTCTACATCGAAAAATTATTAGTAATGCAGCAAGATATTGAAGAAAACGAGTTGATTGAGGTGTACGGTGCGCGCGTACACAATCTGAAAAATATTGATGTGACCATACCCCGCAACAAGCTCACGGTGATTACCGGTCTGAGCGGCAGCGGCAAATCTTCGCTGGCTTTCGATACGCTTTTTGCCGAAGGACAACGTCGTTATATTGAGACTTTCTCGGCTTATGCCCGTAATTTTCTGGGTAATCTGGAGCGTCCGGATGTGGACAATATTACGGGGCTTAGTCCGGTAATCTCTATCGAACAGAAGACTACCAACAAGAATCCGCGCTCTACGGTCGGTACCACGACCGAAATTTACGACTTCTTCCGTCTGCTTTTCGCCCGTGCCGGTGAGGCCTACTCGTATGTGAGTGGAGAGAAGATGGTGAAATATACCGACGAAGAGATTCTGAAACTGATATTCAAACACTACGATGGCCAAAAAACATATATCCTTGCTCCCTTGGTGCGGAACAGGAAGGGACATTACAAGGAGTTGTTTGAGCAGGTACGAAAAAAAGGGTACCTGCATGTGCGGATCGATGGTCAAATTAAAGAGATATTGCCCGGAATGCGGGTCGACAGATACAAAAATCACGATATCGAGTTGGTGATCGATAAGCTACTCGTCTCTGCTGACGATGACAGGCGTTTGAAATCTTCCATCGGCACCGGAATGCATCAGGGAAATGGTTCTATCATGTTGCTCGACTATGCGAGTGGCGAAATACGTCACTTCAGCCGTCAGCTGATGTGTCCTACCTCCGGCATCTCTTACAGCGAGCCGGCTCCTCACAACTTTTCGTTCAACTCGCCTCAGGGCGCCTGTCCCAAATGTAAAGGGCTCGGGTATGTCAATCAGATTGATATCGATAAAATTATCCCGGATCGAAGCCTGAGCATTGCACAGGGCGGTATCGTTCCGTTGGGAAAACATAAAAACTCGTTGATATTCTGGCAAATAGATGCCATTGGTGAGAAATATGGATTTAACGAAAAAACAGCTATTGCCGATATCTCGGATGAGGCGCTGGATGAAATTCTGAATGGAACGAACGAACCGCTGAATATCAAAAACGGGTCGCTCGGCGCCTCCAATTATTTTGCCTCTTACGAGGGTGTTATCAAATATATTGCCTTGCAAAACGATAGCGATGCTTCGGCAACCGAACAAAAATGGGCTTCTCAGTTTGTAAAAACGGTTGTCTGTCCCGATTGTCAGGGCACACGCCTCAATTTGGAAGCGCGTCATTTTCGCATTCACGACAAGACGATAGCCGAACTTGCCGCGATGGACATCAGTGATTTGTACGAGTGGTGTAATTCGGTGGAAGATTTCCTGTCGGTCAAACAAAAAGCGATTGCAACCGAAATTCTGAAAGAGATTCGTTCGCGTCTCCATTTTTTGTTGGATGTAGGACTGGGCTATTTGTCGCTCAACCGTAACTCCATGTCGCTTTCCGGCGGCGAAAGCCAGCGTATTCGTTTGGCAACGCAAATTGGATCGCAATTGGTCAACGTACTTTATATTTTGGATGAACCGAGTATCGGTCTGCATCAGCGGGATAACGAACGATTGATCGATTCGTTGAAAAAACTGAGAGATACCGGGAATTCGGTCATTGTTGTTGAGCACGACCGCGATATGATGCTGGCGGCCGATTATGTGATAGACCTTGGGCCGCGTGCCGGTCGTCATGGCGGTGAGCTGGTCTTTGCCGGAACTCCGGAAGAGATGTTGAAATGCAGCACGCTGACCTCCGACTATCTGAATGGCAAACGCAAAATTGAACTTCCTGCTCACCGGCGAAAAGGAAACGGAAATATTCTGACGTTGAAAGGTGCCTCGGGAAATAACCTGAAAGGGGTCGATGTCTCGTTTCCGCTGGGAACGCTTATTTGTGTGACCGGAGTTTCCGGTAGCGGAAAATCGACATTGGTCAATGATACGTTGCATCCTATTCTCAGTCAGCAGTTTTACCATTCGTTGCAAGATCCGTTGCCTTATAAATCGATAAAAGGATTGGAGCATGTAGATAAAGTGATCGAGGTCGATCAGTCTCCCATTGGGCGTACCCCGCGCTCCAATCCGGCCACCTACACCGGCATCTTTTCCGATATTCGCAATCTGTTTGTTACTTTGCCCGAGGCTAAAATAAGAGGCTATAAACCGGGACGTTTTTCGTTCAATATCGCGGGTGGCCGTTGTGAAACCTGTGGTGGCAATGGGTATAAGACCATTGAAATGAATTTTCTGCCCGATGTGCTGGTGCCGTGCGAAGAGTGCCATGGCAAACGCTACAACCGCGAGACACTGGAAGTGCGCTACAAGAGCAAATCGATTGCCGATGTGCTGGATATGACCATCAATCAGGCAGTTGAGTTTTTTGATGCGATACCGTCTATTTCGCATAAACTGAGCGTGCTACAGGATGTCGGACTGGGATATGTCAAGGTGGGGCAACCATCCTCTACGCTTTCGGGCGGAGAGAGTCAGCGCATCAAGTTGGCTGCTGAACTGGCCAAGAAGGATACCGGCAATACCGTTTATATATTGGACGAACCGACAACCGGGTTACATTTTGAAGACATTCGCGTACTATTATCCGTTCTCAACCGTTTAGTAGAGAGAGGTAATACCGTAATCGTCATCGAACATAACTCGGATGTAATTAAATCGGCCGATTATATCATCGATTTAGGACCGGAAGGTGGCAAGGCCGGAGGGCAGATTATGGACACCGGTACACCCGAAGAAATTGTTCGAAAATCAAAGAGTTGTACCGCATTTTTTCTGAAGAATGAGCTGAATTAAGAAAAAACAGCACTAAAATCGGTCAAGAAAACGATTTGATGATCGTAATAAATATGAAAATGTTAAAACGAGGGGTCTAAATTAACACACATTCCACCTTTTAACTATTAAGGCAGGTTAAAAAGTTAAATCGCAACCCCTCATTTCCTGAAATGTTAAAATGCGACCCTGTTAAATCTTGTTAAGTAAAAATCAATCCTTCGCTTTTACATTAAATTTGTCAGATATAATATAGGCAAATTTAGATGTTGATTGGAGGAGAAATAGCAGACTTATGAAGAAAATAGTTATTTGGATTCTCCTGGCTACAATGAGCATTACTTTTGTTGGATTGGTATTTATCCAGTTTCGTTATTTGTTGCAGATGTCTGCACTGATGGAGGAGCAATTTGATTCCAACGTAAAAAGAAGCCTCTATCAGGTAGCTCTTGATTTGGAGGAATCGGAAGCGGCCAAATATCTGAATCAGGAGCTCGGAGCTGCTGAAATTGCAAAATTGGGCAAACTCACCACCTCTGCGTTGACAGATTCTTCGCAGGAAGGAGAAGGAATCAATATCGATACGGCAT
>CAZFTY010000296.1:0-3787 GCA_964521835.1 uncultured Microbacter sp. | reverse complement strand
CAAAGCTTCAGCAGCATTAACACCTTTCTTAACCATATCCATGAATTTGCCCATGTGAACGAATTCATAACCAATTACTTCACCCTCTTCGTCTAAGCCGATGCGTGTGCAGTAACCTTCAGCCATTTCGAGGTAACGAACGCCTTTTGCCAAAGTACCGTACATGGTACCTACCTGGCTGCGGAGACCTTTGCCAAGGTCTTCAAGGCCGGCGCCGATTGGCAGACCACCTTCCGAGAAAGCAGATTGAGTACGTCCGTAAGCAATTTGTAGGAACAATTCGCGCATTGCAGTGTTGATAGCATCGCAAACAAGGTCGGTGTTCAATGCTTCCAAAATGGTTTTGCCGGGAAGAACTTCGGCAGACATAGCTGCAGAGTGAGTCATACCAGAACAACCGATAGTTTCGATTAAAGCTTCCTGAATAACGCCGTCTTTTACGTTAAGTGTCAGTTTGCAAGCGCCTTGTTGTGGTGCACACCATCCCACACCGTGAGTTAAACCGGAAATGTCTTTAATTTCCTTAGCCTGAACCCACTTTCCTTCTTGAGGAATAGGGGCTGGTCCGTGGTTGGGACCTTTTTTTACCACACACATTTGTTCTACTTCATGTGAATAAATCATACCCTCTGAAATTTAAAATGTTGAATATTAAGTGTTTAATTAACAGCTCTTTGATATACAAAGCTAACAAAATTTTTTGGTAGTGGCAAATGACCTTCATCTATAATAAAGGTGAAAAATTTAATCCCCGAAGGTTTCAAAAACCTTCAGGGATTAAAAAAATTACTGGTGTTCCGGCCGTAGTAAATCGTTGACTGTTTTCACCGGACTGAAAGTCTCAACCGGTGTGTCCACAAAAATGGTGTTCCAGTTGCTCATAGCGCCGTTCCAGAGGCCGGGCAGTTCGAGCGCTTTCAACTCTTTGCCGCCTTTTGATTTGGAAGAGATAAAACCGGTGTTTTTATCTACATAATCCGGCAGATTGAATCTCTTTCCTTTGTAATTCTTGATGGCGCAAACCAGATCGACCGGATTGAAATGGGTCGCTTTTTGCATTAGTTCTGCTTTTGCCGGATCGGATGTATCGATCTGCGAGCTTTCCAGAATTTGGGGCGAAGCCGTGCCATCCGAGTTTACAGCGATGTAGGGGCCGCCGCCCGGTTCTCCTTCGTTTTTTACCATCCCGCATACGCGTAACGGGCGGTTTAACGTGTCGTGTAGGTATTTGATAAGTTGATCGCGGCTGTAACTGCCAAAATCCGGATTGTAAATGCAGAGACGCGACACACAAAACTGTTTGATTACCTCCAGCTTCGCATCCGAAATATCCTTGTTGTCCAACTCGTGCAAAAATCCGAAAATCTGTTTCTGGGTTTGCACCAGAATACCTCCCAGCAAGCGTTTGTAGGTGATGGTCGGTTTTTTGAGCTTGTCGATAGTGACGTTGTCGATATTTTTGATAAAAACCACATCGGCATCGATATCGTTCAGATTCTCGATCAGCGCCCCGTGGCCTCCCGGGCGGAACAGTAACTTGCCGTTTTCGCGGAAGGGTTGGTTGTCGGCATCGGCAGCCATCGTGTCGGTCGAGGGCTTCTGTTCCGAAAAAGAGACGTGGTAACGGCGGTTGTTTTTTGTAGCAAGAATAGCCAACTGTTCTTTTACATGCTGTTCGAACAGTTTGCGATGCTCGGTGGAGACCGTAAAGTGAATGTTGACATCCCCTTCGCCGTTGGCAGCATAGCTTGCACCTTCGGCCAGATGTTCCTGCACCGGTGTGCGAACTTCGTCGGGATACCGGTGAAACAGTAATAATCCTTTAGGTAAGTTTTTGTAATTCAATCCTTTTTCTTCGAGCAGATTGCTGACGACCGGCTTATATTGTCCGGCTTCAATAAGTTGCGGAATCGTACGCCCTTCGTTTTGGAAGCAAACGCTATTCAATGCCTCATAAAACGCGAAATAGGTTATTTCATCAAAGAATTTCTTTTCAAAAGAGGTAGTCGGAGCGTCTGATGCGCCGTCTAAAAATTCAAAAAGGTTTTTGAACATGCGGCTGGCGGCTCCTGATGCCGGAACAAACTTGACTATTTTTTTGTTCTCTGCCAGAAATTCTTCCCAAAACTGGATGTAATGGTCAATATGGGTAGTTCCCACTTCCATTATGCCGTCATTGATTTCGGCTGCTTTTTTTATTTGCAGAAAAGGAAACCCGATGGTAAAACAGTTTAGCTGTTCGAGGCAATTCTCTATCGTTATTCCTTTTGAATTCAGTAATTCCAGATCGGAGTCGAGAAATATATTCATGAGAATGCAAGATTAAATGGATAGAATAGTAATTATTGGGTAAGAGTCTGTTCGTCCTTTAATTAAAAATGGCGTATTTTATCGTTGTGCTAAAGAAAAAAAAGTGTAAAAAAATCAGCTTGAACCAAATAAATAAATACCTTTGCACGAACCGGCCAAAATAGCTCGAAGGTCTAAAACCGTTGCAAGTTAGCTATTTTTTGCCGTATTGATATTCTGTTTATGCTAAGATTTTCTTATGTTCAATAAAAAAAGTATTGTTTATACCTCCGGAACATTCGATATGTTCCATTCCAATCACCTGAAAATGATTAATTATGCCCGTGGATTGGGTGATATCCTGATTGTAGGGGTCAGCACGGACGAGTTGGTGCAGTCATACAAGGCCGCGCCAATCATTCCTTTCAACGAACGGATGTTAATTATCGAAGCCCTTAAGGCTCCCGATCTGGTTATTCCGCAACATACGCTCGATCATACGGAGACAGTGAAAAAGCTGAATATCGACGCGTTTGTAGTGGGTGACGACTGGTTTGGTAAATACGACTACCTGAAAGAGCTTGGTGTAGATGTATTTTATTTTCCGTATGGCGATGGTGTATCCTCTTCTTCGTTGAAAAAAACGATCTACGAAACCTACGATCAACAGCTACATGCCGAACGTAGCGCGAAGCCAATTTTTGTAAAGAAATGAGTCAAACGGCGCTAATTACAGGGGCAACCAAAGGAATCGGCAAAGCCGTTTGCGAACGCCTGCTCAAAGAGGGCATGTCGGTTGTGATGACCTATTCGTCCGATGATGCAACGGCATGTCGTGTTCTCGACGAATTGGAATCACGTTTCCCGGGTAAAATAAAATTGGTGAAAGCCGATATTTCAGATCTGCGATCGGTCGATATTATCACTGCTTTTTTGTCAGAACACCAAATCACCCTCAACTGTGTGGTCTTTAACGCAGGAATGACCGACCGGAGCGATTTTTTGCAGATCGAACCCGAAAATTGGCTAAAGGTTTTCAATGCCAATGTTCATTTCCCGGTTTTCCTGATGCAAAAACTGTATCCCGTTTTTGCGGAGGGCGGATGTGTGGTGTTTACAGGGTCGTTAATGGCCATTCATCCACATTCGGTCTCGTTGGCATACGGAGTTACGAAAGCATCGGTACATGCCTTGGTAAAGAATCTGGTGAAGTTTTTTGCGGAAAAACGCATTCGGGTAAATGCCGTGGCTCCCGGCTTTGTCGATACGGAGTGGCAAAAGACTAAACCGTCCGAAATCAGAGATAATATCAACCGGAAACTGGCTTTGGGGCGTTTTTGTACCCCGGAAGAGCTGACGGATGTGTATTGGTTGCTTATTAATAACAACTATATGAATGGTGAAGTTGTTGTTTGTGACGGAGGTTATAGTTATCGATAGACAGGGGTAAGTGCTTAACTTAAAATGCACTAAAATTTGTGGGAGCTTAGTAAGCCGG
>CAZFTY010000295.1:0-3788 GCA_964521835.1 uncultured Microbacter sp. | reverse complement strand
CCAACCAAACGCATCACGATAAAGGTCATCAGCACCGCAATCGGTAACAATCCCGAGATGATCGCGGATGCCCGCAGGTTGGTCACCAGTACGATGATAACGATGATGCAGATCAGAATTTCGTGCGTCAGCGCTGTCTCCAGCGTACCGATAGTTTCGCGGATCAATCCCGTGCGGTCGTAAAAGGGCACAACCGTCACTTTACTCACCGTTCCGTCGGGCAGGGTTTTCGATGGCAGCGACTGCTCCATTTCGGCAATCTTTTTCTTGACATTGGAAATCACCTCCAGCGGATTCGATTTGTAGCGCGCTACCACGACACCACCTACCGCTTCCACCCCATTCTTGTCGAGGCCTCCGCGACGTGTTGCCGGACCGAAAGCGACGTGTCCGATCTGTTTGACGGTAATCGGCGTATTGTCTTCGCTGACAGCCACCACCGCTTTTTCGATGTCAGCCAACGATTTGACATAGCCCAGACCACGTACCACATACTCCACCTGATTCATCTCCATCGTTTCGGCACCGATGTCGAGGTTGGAATTTTGTACCGCCTTCATCACATCCATCACCGTCACACCATAGGTTTTCATGGCATCGGGGTTTAGATCGATCTGATACTCTTTGACAAAACCTCCGACACCGGCCACTTCCGACACCCCGTCAGCCGACGAAAGGGCATATTTCACGTAGTAATCCTGCAAGGTGCGCAACTCCTGCGGATCCCATCCTCCGGTGGGCTTGCCGGTCTTGGGATTCCGGCCTTCGAGCGTGTACCAAAATACCTGTCCGAGTGCCGTAGCATCAGGTCCCAAAGCGGGTTTGACCCCTTCGGGCAAGGTGCCGGGCGGCAGCGAACTTAACTTTTCGAGTACCCGCGAACGACTCCAGTAAAACTCCACGTTATCCTTGAAAATGACATAGATAAACGACATGCCGAACATGGAGGTGCTCCGGATGGTTTTTACCCCCGGCATTCCCATCAATGCCGTCGTCAGCGGATAGGTGATTTGATCCTGAATATCTTTGGGCGATCGCCCCATCCATTCGGTGGCTACAATCTGCTGATTCTCTCCGTAATCCGGTATGGCATCGACCGGCACCGGGTCACGCGGGAGAAATGAGACGTTCCAATCGAATGGGGCAGTAATTATTCCCCACACCACGAAGATTACCAGCAAAATCGCCGTTATCAGTTTGTTATGCAGGAAAAAACGTATAATCCGATTAACCATAAAATGTACGATTTACAATTGACATGATATAAAACGTGCGTGCATAAGCCTCAACCTCAGACCTCTCCTCCTAACCTCCTCCCCTCAAGGGAGGAGGAACCGGTTGCCGAAATTAGCATGGGGTTACCCCTCCCTGATGGGGAGGGGATGGGGAGAGGCTTAGCACATTTATTTGCCTCTCGGATATTTGCAGCAACCGGGCAACGCGTTGTATACTTTCGGATCGGCTTTGTACTTCTCGGTATCGTGACCCACGGCGGCAAGGGCTTTGCTCACTTTATCGACATTGGTTTTCGAAGCGTCGAAAGTGATTTTCAACATTTTGCTCGATTCGTTCCAGTTGGCAGTGGTTGTACCTGCCGATTTAGCCGCTTTTTCAATGCGGGCTTTACATGTAGAGCAGTTTCCCCACACCTTTATGGATGCGGTTTGTGTTGACGTTTGAGCGTTGAGTTGGGCTGTAAATGCCACGATAATGGCTACGAGGATAAATTTGATTGATTTCATGATTGTTTGAATTTGAAAATTTGGGAATTTGAAAATTCTAAATTGCATCAAGACCCGCAAAAGCAGCTTCTATCGGCAAATTAGCACATTGTCAAATTGTTAAATTGAATTTTTCTTCGACGTATTACACACGAAGATACAACGATAACTTCCGGATCGGGATGATCCGAAACAATCATAAAATCAAATCAAAAGGACGGATTTCAGGCTAAGCAGGTGCCTGGAGGAGTGCAAAGGGGGTGGATAAACGTGTTCCGTCAATACGGTTGGCTCTTCTGCAAGCGCAGTGAGCAACTGATTGTTCGGCAAATCGATATGCCACGTAAAATCAGCATTAACGGAAATCTTGGCAATCTGGTCGTTGAGATCGATTTGCATACGGGTAATCTTACAGCAATCCGTTTTTCCGGTTTGCATCGTATGTCCGCACGTCATCGGTTTCGGGGTTTCCGTTTTTCCGGCACAACAGTCATCAGTTTCGGACGAATGTACCGGCGCAACAGGCAGATTAGCCAGATTAAGCTCTTTTGCTACTTCGCCGATACCTTTCTTGCTACATTCGGAGCAACAGTAGTGAATGTAGTTCACCCCGCTGCCCACCAGAAAAACCACAAAGGCAAGCGAGAGAATGGAAAAATATCGGAGAAATTGTTTCATCAACTGCAAAGATACATTCCTTCAGAAGCTATTTCCCAGAAAACGACTATTTTTTTAGGATTTTTAGAAAGACGAGAAGTCCCAACACAAAAAAAGTCCCGGTTCCGGGACTCTCTTGTTATAATTCTTCCAAACGTTTCAAATCGTAGTACATGATGCGGGCATCGGAGTCTACGTCGTCGTTGGTAATGTAGTAAAAACCGTTTTTTTCGTAGAATGGAAGCGATTCTTTGATCCCTTCTACCGTCAGGAAACGGCAACCCGTAAAGCGGTTGGTCATCAGCCAGCGTTTCACATAATCGACCACAGCGGTACCTACCTGCTGGTTTTGATAGTACTTTGAAACACCCAGCTGAACCATTTTCACGGCCGGATAGCTGATGTATTTCTTCCCGATAGGCAGGTATTCAAAAAAATATTTTTTCCACCTTCCGGTAATCGGGGTCGATTCCAGTGTAATGCGGTCGTTGGTCAGGGCTACGAAAGCAATGGTTTCATCAGCATTCTCAATAAGATACGTAACCGAAAGCAGCTGCTTGTCGTACGATTTTGCTCCGTCAAAAAGATATGAATTTACATCTTCGCGGCCACAATCGAAAGGTTTCAATTGCAGATCCTGCGAGAGACGGATCATCTTACAAGTGGAAAAATCCATGGCTTATCGGAAATTGGAAATGGCAGCTAACTGAGCAAAGTGATTGAAGGTACGTTCTTTTTCTACGCGACAGGCTTTATTTACGTCTGCCTCTTTCATTTCATTGATAAAATTAATCGCATCAATCCCTTTCAAAACGGGAGTTTCTTTGTTCGGCTTAGTCATATTTTGGTTAGATGTAACAGTCGGACAAAATTACAGCAAATAGTTTACAATGGTATTCCATTCCGAAAAAAATAGAGCCACCAGATATGCAAAAAATATTAACTAATTCAAACTGAATTAAAATTCATGCCGGATGTAAGCCCGAATGGTAAAATTTAAACAATTGGGAATTGGATTGTTAGAAATTTGGTGATCGGGAGGCATTTATCTTTTTTAGTAGCAGAGGTAATTGTCTTGATGTGGATCATTATCGGCCACAGGTTTCGTCAACATGTTAGGCATGGCTAAAACAAATGCGTAACTTTGCATGTTTCATAATCAAGCATCCATGTCCAACAAAGGAAATATTATAATCAAAGGAGCCAGAGTCAACAATCTCAAAAATATCGACGTAGAGATTCCACGTAATTCGCTGGTTGTCATTACCGGATTGTCGGGCTCCGGCAAATCGTCGCTGGCATTCGACACACTCTATGCCGAAGGGCAACGCAGATATGTAGAGAGCCTTTCGTCCTATGCACGGCAGTTTCTGGGGCGCATGAATAAGCCCGAGGTCGATTACATCAAAG
>CAZFTY010000294.1:0-3801 GCA_964521835.1 uncultured Microbacter sp. | reverse complement strand
TATATGATAATTTCGACTCCAAGTTAAAAATACAATTCAGCAAAAAACCTGCGCTTTACTGGATTGGAATCGGGAAAGCCGATTTCTTGTATCAGGCAAATGCCGACTACCGCAAATTATTAGACCAGAACAAATATAAATATACCTATTATGAAACAGAAGAGGGACATATCTGGAAAAACTGGCGTATCTATCTTTCAGAATTCGTGCCTCTATTGTTCAGACAGAAATAATCTTTGCCATATGATAAAAAAAATAGTTCTATCTTGTTTATGTACGTGTGCTACAGTGTCATTACCGGCACAAACAGCACCGCAACTGGGACATGCCCCTATTGCCAACATTGTGAAGGCGATGACACTGGAAGAAAAAGCGACATTGCTGATAGGTACCGGTATGGCAGGCATGAATGGAGGCAACGCCGTGGTAGGAGAAACACAAAATCTCGTACCCGGTGCTGCCGGTACCACCAATCCCATTCCCCGAGTGGGTATTCCCGCAATTGTGCTGGCCGATGGCCCTGCCGGACTGCGTATCCAACCTCAACGCAAAGGAGATACCAAAACCTACTATTGCACTGCATTTCCGGTAGCTACCCTTTTGGCATCCACCTGGAACACCGATGTAGTGGAACGTGTAGGAAAAGCAATGGGCAACGAAGTGTTGGAGTATGGCGCCGATGTGCTATTGGCTCCGGCATTAAATATACAGCGTAACCCATTGTGTGGACGCAATTTCGAATACTACTCGGAAGATCCTGTCGTTGCAGGAAAAATTGCGGCTGCATACGTAAGGGGAATTCAGTCAAATGGCGTAGGAACCTCCATCAAACATTTTGCAGGCAACAATCAGGAATCGAACCGGATGGGAGATGATGCCAGAATGACACAACGTACACTGCCCGAAACTTACCTGAAGGGATTCGAAATTGCCGTAAAAGAATCGAATCCATGGACTGTAATGACATCGTATAATAAAATTAACGGCACATACACATCCGAAAGCCGCGGCTTAATTACCGATATTCTCCGCAACGAATGGGGATTTAAAGGAACGGTAATGACCGACTGGTTCGGGGGTAAAAACACCCCGGCTCAGGTACATGCCGGAAACGATCTGATGATGCCGGGTACCGCGCAGCAATACAAAGACATTGTAGAAGCCGTGAAGAACGGGTCTCTGAGCAAAGCTGATATAGATGCCAATGTAAGCCGCATTCTGACCCTTATCGTCAACTCTCCCCGTTTCAAAAAGTATGCCTATTCCAACAAACCCGATTTGCAGGCTCATGCCGCGGTAACACGCGAATCGGCTACAGAAGGAATGGTTTTACTCAAGAACGATGCCAATACTTTACCTATCAAAAAAGAGGCAAAAAAGATTGCTGCATATGGCATTACATCCTACGACTTTATTGCGGGCGGAACGGGTAGCGGCGACGTAAACAGAGCCTATACCATTTCGTTGACGCAAGGACTGTCGAATGCAGGTTATCTGCTCGATGAAGGAGTAAAAACGGCATATACGGAATATATCGCCGCCGAAAAAGAGAAAAACAAACCGGATAAAAGCAATCCGTTTGCCAACTTCTTACCGAAGAAAAGAATGGCTGAAATGACTCCCGACGAAGCTGCCCTGACGGCACAAGTAACGGCAAACGACGTGGCAATTATCACACTGGGTCGTACATCGGGAGAATTTTTCGATCGCAAAATAGCGGACGATTTTTTACTCTCGGATGCAGAACAGACGCTGCTTGAAAAGGTATGTACCGCCTATCACAAAGCAGGAAAAAAAGTGGTGGTCATTCTCAATATCGGAGGCGTGATAGAGACTACGTCATGGAAAAAATTGCCCGATGCTATCCTGTTGGCTTGGCAGGCCGGTCAGGAAGGTGGTAACTCTGTCGCCGACATTCTGAGCGGGAAGGTTAATCCTTCCGGAAAATTAGCCATAACATTTCCTGTTAATTACATGGATGCCGCTTCGTCCGCAAATTTTCCCTACGACTATACTCCCGATGCAAAAGCGGTTATCGGCGGCTTAACCGGAAATATTCCCGCCCACGCTCCTGTTCGGAATTTAGATTACACCTATTACGAAGAGGGTATTTACGTGGGTTATCGCTATTTCGATACTTTCGAGAAACCAATTTCATACCCGTTCGGCTATGGATTGAGTTATACTCATTTTGAGTTCACCAAAGCGTCGGTAAAGGAAGAAAAAGGCAAATATACCTTTTCCGTAACCGTTAAGAACAGCGGTTCAATGGCAGGGAAAGAGGTTGCTGAACTTTATATCGCGGCACCCAAATCGAATGATCTGGATAAGCCAATAAAAGAATTAAAAGCTTTTGCCAAAACCAGATTGCTACAACCCAGAGAAGAACAAACACTAAGCATGACCCTATCGTTAAGCGATTTGGCTTCGTTTGACGCCAATATCAACGCATGGGTTGCCGATGTAGGTACCTATGACATCCAGATCGGGAGTTCGTCGCAAGATATAAAGCAACATCTGAATCTGAAGGTGGCCTCCAAAACGGTTACCGAAAAAGTGCACGATGTAGTGAAATCGGCTGAAAAAATAAAAACACTCACGAAATAAGTGAGGCACGCTCGCTATTTTAACAATGCCGATATTGTCTGACATGACTCATGATAGTATCGGCATTGTCGTATCTGATCCCAGCACCTCTCACTCTTGATTCTTGTCCGGTTGTAATGACCTGAACAAAAAAGCCCGGCATAACTTACCATAAGCAAACGCCGGGCCTTGTATACCGCAAACTAATTATTCATTATCGAATTCGTTCAAGTCTTTGTAGCTTTTTATCAACGAATCAATATTTTTCAGTTTTTTAAAGAAGAGGCTCAACCCTATACTCAGTCCGACAGCCCCCCCCACAATAACACCTGTGATTGCAGCAGTGTTATTCAGGTTCTTATCGAGCATCACCATTGCCACAAACAGTGGCACTATCAATATCAGCCCCACCACAGTGCGCATTCGGGTAATTACCTTAAAACGGATAGCCTGATGCAATAACTGCGAAGTAGAACAAGTGTCAATGTGCATCCGGTTTAGTAAAATAATTTTATAGACCTGCCACAATCCGCACAATACAAAGACAGACATCAAGATAATCGTAGTAGATAAAGCATAAAACCCGGTAAAAAAACTAATTGCCGTAAAGCCGGTAAAAACAATACACAATATCAGGAACACCACTTCGAAACGCATCAGCTTATCTTTTGCCGATTGCTGGCGTGTGTTCAACAACTCGAGAATTACTCTTTTATTCAGTACCTCGGTTCTTTCGAGGCGGCTGTTCAAATCGCTCCATCTATCTTTTATTTCGTTAAGTTCCATAATTACTGCTTGTTAACAATTCGACATTTGTGACAATTTCTCTTTGATACGGTTGATGCGCACTCCGACATTGGTGCGGGTAATCCCCACAATCTGAGCAATCTCATCATACGATCGCTCTTCAAGATAGAGCAATACGATCGCTTTTTCTATTTCATTCAGGTGATTAATCAGCGTGTAGAGCTCCTTAATTTGCAATGTATCGGTTGCATCGTCGTACACAATCATATCCTCCGAAAGGGAGGTTGTTTTAGGTCTCGCCCCCGATTTACGCAAAAAGGTCACGCAGGTATTCAGGGCAATCCGGTACATCCAGGTTTGAATACTGCTGTCGCCTCTGAAAGAGGGATAACCTTTCCACATATTGAGCACCACCTCCTGAAAAAGATCCTGCGGTATATATACATCCCGGTATCTGCCATCCTTGAC
>CAZFTY010000293.1:0-3801 GCA_964521835.1 uncultured Microbacter sp. | reverse complement strand
TGTCTTACCAAAAAGAGCTTTTATCTGCTTGGTAATCGCGAAATTGTCAAATATCGGCAAATTACCATTATACAGTTTGATAATATTTTTCTTATCGGGTGCTATCAGTTCGACATAATCGCGAACTTCTGCACACACCGCCTCGTCGTTGATATGAATACTTTCGAAATCGGGGTTAAAAATATCGCGTATTATTCCGATAGTACGTCCGATTTCTTCAAGGACAGGCGCTATACCTTTTGCTTTTTGAGTCTTGGCAACCGATTCTTCCCATCGTTTTACCAAAATCCGTAGCTCGTTATCGAGTTCGGCTACCCGTTTATCCTCTGCAACCGTCCGCACAATCACGCCAAATCGGCGGGGCTTAATGCTTTGAATCAGTTGCTTTAATCTCATTCGTTCTTCCGACGATTTAATTTTCTGAGAAACAGAAACTTTGTCGGCGAATGGAATCAATACCAAATATCTGCCTGCTATCGATAATTCGGCCGACAATCGCGGTCCTTTCGTCGAGATAGGCTCTTTGGCTATTTGTACCCATAACTCCTGACCCACCTTCAAAACGTCCGAAATGGTACCCTCCTTGGGAATGTCGGAGAACGATTTGGATTTTAGAATGGACGGTGTGCGTTTACGGTCAGCCTGGGTTTGTTTGAAAAATTCGGTCTGTGAAAGAAATTGTGGACCTAAATCCTGATAGTGAAGAAAAGCCTCTTTGCCATAACCAACATCTACGAAAGCGGCATTCAATCCGGGCATCAGTTTTTTTACTCTGCCCACATAAATGTCGCCAACCATAAACGATAACGAACGCCCCTCTTTGTTGAGTTCTACCAGATTTTTATCCTCCAGCAGAGCTATCGTTATCTCTTTTTGTTGTACGTCAACGACTAATTCACTGTTCACATTGTGTTGATTTAATTAGAACTTACTATAAACAAAGAACAAACCTACTGCCAGTCTCAGGCCGCCGGTTTGCTCTTGTATAATTTTAAAATCGCATATTTTATTTCTTCTTATGGCGATTCTTTCTGAGTCTTTTTTTACGCTTATGCGTAGCCATCTTATGTCTTTTTCTTTTTTTTCCGCTTGGCATGGTTATATTATTTTACTGATTCAAAAAATGTCTTTGCTGGTTTGAAAGCTGGGATTTTGTGAGCAGGAATCACAATAGTTGTGTTCTTGGAAATATTACGAGCAGTTTTTTGTGCTCTTTGTTTTACGATGAAGCTACCAAAACCTCTCAGGTAAACGTTATCTCCTTTTTCCAAGGATACTTTCACGTTTTCCATGAAAGACTCAACGGTCTTCAAAATAGAAACCTTATCAAGGCCGGTTTCTTTCGCAATTTCATTAACAATTTCTGCTTTTGTCATTGTTGAAAAAATTAAAAGGGTTATACATTAAATGTGTAAAAATATTGTTGGCTTATGGACTTGCAAAGATATTGTATTAATTTTCAATGACAAAATCTTTTTTCCATTTTTTTTTCGAGCGCTATTTTTTTCTCAGTTTCAGCTCTACCTTTGCAAACCGGTTGGAGGCCTCAAAACCCTTTTATCACAGAAAAAACGACACATTATGTTAGACCACAATAATTTACATTTCATCTCTTCCACTCTGACTCATTGGTATAAATTCAATAAAAGAGAGCTGCCCTGGAGAGAAATTCACGACCCGTATCGGATATGGATCTCGGAAATTATTCTGCAACAGACACGGGTTGCCCAGGGATTCGATTATTTTGTGCGGTTTACGAATCAATTTCCTGATATAAAATCGCTTGCAATGGCCGACGAAGACGAGGTTCTCAAATGCTGGCAAGGATTGGGTTATTACAGCCGGGCGCGTAACCTTCATGCTGCGTCCAAACAAATCGTGGAAAATTTCAACGGGGAGTTTCCCACTTCGTACAACGATATATTGTCGATGAAAGGTATCGGCGAATATACAGCGGCAGCCATTGCTTCGTTCGCCTTCAGGCTCCCGTTTGCCGTCGTCGACGGAAATGTATTCCGGTTTCTCTCCCGCTATTTCGGCATCCATACGCCGATCGACTCCGGTTCCGGTAAGAAAGAGTTTGCGCAGTTGGCCAATGCCCTCCTCGATCCGAAACAGCCCGACCTGCACAATCAGGCAATCATGGAATTCGGAGCTTTGCAATGTACGCCGAACGCTCCTGATTGCACTCACTGCCCACTTTCCGACAGCTGTTTTGCGAAAGAGCACAACCTCACAGCCTCTTTGCCGGTTAAAGGGAACAAAACCAAAGTTACACACCGCTACTTTCATCATTTCGTTGTGTTATCGAACGGCAAACTTCTCTTGAATAAACGAACGCAAAAAGACATCTGGCAAAATCTGTACGAATTTCCACTTTATGAAAGTCCAGATCGGATGGAACTTCCCGATATTATTCAAACGGAATGGTTTCAATCGCTGACACACCAAAAACCTTTTCAGATTATTACTCAAAGCAACGAAATAAAACATCTTTTGAGTCATCAAACCATACATGCCTTTTTCTATATTATAAAAGTCGACGGTCTGATAGCTGTTTCAACTCCCTTTCTCCAGATCACAGCCGACGAGTTATCGCAATATGCGGTTTCCAGACTTACAGAAAGATTTATCAAAAAGTTTAGCCAAAAATTTGGATTCTCTCAAAAACGAATATAACTTTACGTCAAATTAACGCTTAAGATAGACCAATATGTCAGTTAACAAAGTAATTTTAGTCGGCAATGTAGGACGGGATCCTGAAGTAAAATACCTTGACAGAAATGTCGCAGTTGCTAATTTCTCTTTGGCTACCACCGAAAAAGGGTACAAAACAGCCAACGGCACGGAAGTACCCGATCGTACGGAATGGCATAATATTGTTTTATGGCGCGGGTTGGCAGAAACTGCCGAAAAATATGTAAAAAAAGGGAGTCAGCTCTACATTGAAGGCAAAATCAGAACCCGCCAATGGGAAGATCAAAACGGAAACAAACGTTATTCTACTGAAATCTATGCCGACGTGATGCAAATGCTGGGTCGCCGTGCAGACTCCGGCCAGGAAAACAACGGAGCAGCAACAAGCACACAAGCTGCTGCTACTCATGAACCTCAACCTTTTGAAGCGCCTACGGATAATGATCCGGCTGATGACCTGCCATTTTAACCTATAAAAAGCGCAGTAACACCACAACGAACTGTTTTACAGTGGACTTTTTTTATTAATTTTGCAAGGACAGGATTTTTTCTGTCCTTCGTTTTTTTTACCTAATTATCAATCACTTGAAATTAGCCGTCATTTTTGCCGACATAATAGTCTATCCGTTTACGCTTGAAACCGCAGGAATAATCCTTCTGATGTTGCTCCTACTGGCCATTACAGGATTTATCGCAGCTTCAGAGGTAGCTTTTTTTGCTCTCAGTCCTCACGACATAAACGAGATAAATAAAAAAAACTATACCGCAGACAATATTCTAATGTCATTAAAAGAGCAGTCCGACAGATTATTAGCCACCATTTTGATTGCAAACAACACCATCAATGTGGCTGTGGTCATTTTGTCGACGCTATTAGTCAACCATTTATTCGATTTTTCGGCCGCGCCGTGGATTGGTTTTTTAGTGCAAACCATCGTTATCACCTTTTTATTATTGCTGATCGGCGAAATCAGTCCCAAAATCTATGCCCGCCAAAATGCATTACGTTTTGCCCGCTTTTCGGCTCCTACGCTACGGTTTCTGGCAAAATTGCTCAAGCCGCTGGCTGCAATGCTGGTAAAATCGACCGGGTTGGTCGACAAG
>CAZFTY010000292.1:0-3831 GCA_964521835.1 uncultured Microbacter sp. | reverse complement strand
CAAGCATCCTGTGTATTGCCATCTTCAACACGCTTTGAAGCAAATTTTTTAGCTACAGCGGAGATGATCGACGAATCCAAACCACCTGACAACAACACCCCATACGGAACATCCGACATCAATTGACGACGAACGGCCTCTTCGAGAGCGGTACGCAGCTCGTCGATGCTGGTAGCATTATCCTTCACATTATCGTATTGCATCCAGTCGCGCGAATACCATTTCTTTACCTCACCATCGGGGCTATAGAGATAATGACCCGGCATAAATTCCTGAATAATATTGCAATAACCCTCAAGCGATTTCAATTCGGATGCAACATAAAAATTACCCTGCTTATCCCAACCCATATAGAGCGGAATAATTCCGATATGGTCGCGACCAACCATAAACAGATCTTTTTCCTTATCGTACAAGCAAAAGGCAAAAATACCACTCAGCTCTTCCATGAAATCAGGACCTTTATCCTGATAGAGAGCCAGAATGACTTCACAATCCGATTTCGTCAAAAACTCATATTTTCCGGCATAGCGATCGCGAATTTCCTGATGATTGTAAATCTCTCCATTTACAGCAAGAACCAAATTACCATCCTTACTGAATAACGGTTGCTTTCCGGAAGCCACATCGACAATTGAAAGTCGTTCATGCGACATAATCGCTTTCTCTCCGCAATAAATACCCGACCAATCGGGCCCGCGGTGCCTGATCTTTTTCGACATCTTAAGCACCTGAGCGCGCAAATCTTCGGCTTTTACCTTCAGATCGAATATCCCTACAAATCCACACATATTGTTGTTTATTTATTAATTAATTATTCATACGGCAATAACACCAATGCAAATGTACATGTTTTTTCTTATATCAATATCATTTTGCTTTGATAAAAATCTTTATATATTACATATTGACGCAAAAAATAATAATATTAATACATTTTGATATTAACGAAAACAAAAACACACCCCCGTTTTTATATCCCGTCACAACAAAAAAGAGGTGATTTCCTCACACTACCCTACTAAAAAAATGACCAACGGATAAAAAACGGCCTCTTTTTCATTGCATACCCCCAAAAACAACAAATCAACTCCACATTAAAGATGTAAAGTTGATTTGCAGTAAAAAATCACCCGGGGCTATTATTCTTCAACTATATTCGGACGTTCAAGTCCGTAACCCTTTTTAGCATCCTCACGTTTCAGTAAGAACGCGAATACGATAGCAATAACACCGAAACAGGCAAAGATAAGCATCGGAATCATATAATTATACTGAGTAATGGTTTGTTCTTTACCCCCGATCATCTTTGTGGCAGTTCCTATTATACAATATTTATCCAAAACATAGCCAATCAACAGAGGCACTCCCATCAATCCCCAGTTCTGCACCCAAAAAATCATTGCATAGGCCGTTCCCAGTTTGCTGTGAGGAATAATTTTAGCTACCGAAGGCCACATAGCCGCAGGCACCAACGAAAAGGCCACGCCCAAAACCATAACCAACCCAATGGCAATAGTAAAACTATTCAACGACGGAATGGAGAATAACAGGTGCACACAGACCAACAGAATGGAACCAAATATCATGATACTGGCCGCCTTTCCTTTTTTATCGGATATTCCACCAAACAAGGGTGTCAGCAACAGAGCACTTGCAGGCAGCAAAGCCGGGATATAACCGGCAAAGGTATCCGAAACGGCAAATTTCTGCACAATCAGATTGGTAGCAAACTTAATGAAAGGGAAGACTGCCGAATAAAACAGCACACATAAAATAGCGATGAACCAGAATGCTTTGTTTTTAGCAATTTCGATTACATCCGAGAATTTGAACTCATCTTCAGACTGTATACCGGCAGCAGCTTCTTCTCTATCCAATCGTTTATCAAAAATCGCAAAAAGACAAAATACCAACAACCCGAGTCCGAGTAAAACAAGCGCCAAAAGAACCGGAGTACTCACGCTCTTGGTTAAGTTATATAAAGGTAGTGGCGTAAACATCGCCAACGCCGTACCGATACGGCCGGTAGAGGTATTCAACCCGATAGCCAATGCCATCTCTTTTCCTTTGAACCAGCGTACTACCGCTTTATTGGCTGTGATACCAAACATCTCGCATCCGACTCCAAAAATAGCGAAACCGAGACCGGCCATTACGGCCGAACGGGATGTTGCACCGAGAATTTGAAACGACCCTATGGCAAGAGTAATCGATCCTGAAATATGACCGGAAACCGCCCAATACTTTATCAACGCACCTACCAGCATGATAACAATAGCCAGCACACCGGTGAATCGGGTTCCTAACTTATCCAGAATCATTCCGCCGAAGACCAGCATCAGCAGAAAAACATTGAACCATCCGTAACCACTGGTAAACAGTCCGTACTCGGTTGCCGACCAATGTAAATCGGCTTGTAAGTATTGCTGCAACGGTGCCATTGCATCCGTCAGATAATACATACACATCATTGTAAACGACACCAGCATCAACACCAGCCATCTCATCCCTTTTGCATCTCGCAACGTTTTTTGAATCTGTTCCATTGGTTTTTGTTTCTGTCTAAAATAATATTGATTGATTATAACTAAAATTTCATTTCTTCCGCGCAAAGAGTGCCTTCAAAAGCAAAATAACAATAATGCAGGAAGACATATAGAGCGCAAACTGTCCGTAAGGCCGTTCAGGGGTATTGACAATAAGAATGGATGAGCCCACAAATACACCGATAATCAGAATGGCAGATACCAGGCGATAACCGATATTTTTAAATACTCGGGTTACCGGATTCTTTTCGTCAATATGTACCTGATGATGAATGGTACCTTCTTTTATCTTGTACAAAATTTCGTTGACCGTGGATGGAAGTGTATTGACCAACGTTACATAATCCATTGCCGTATCGTAAATAGATGCCGCCATTTTTTTAGGGCTGAAACGCGTCATAACCAATTTCTTGGCATAGGGCACCACAATGGGAGTCAGGGCAATATCCGGATCGAGATTACCGGCAAACTGTTGTAGTGTAGCCAGCGATTTGGCAAGCATAAAAATTCCGGAAGGAATTTTCAACTGAAAGAAAACCACCAGATTGATACAATCCTGCATCACTTTCGAGAAATCGATCTCTTCGGTGGTAAGGTGGCTGTATTGTTTCAAAATCTGATCGATCTGAAACTCCATATCTTCGGTGCGATCGAAAAATTTGACATCGCACAAAGTAAGTAACGAAGAGGCAATGGCACGGGTATCACGCCGCACAAACCCCATGCAGAACTGAGCCAGAAAGCTCATTTCGCGGGGACGCAACACGCCTACCATACCAAAGTCGATAAACGACACCACATTGTTCGGAAGAATAAACAGGTTGCCCGCATGTGGATCACCATGAAAGAAGCCCTCTTCGAGGATCATCTTCAACAAGGCATTGGCTCCGTTAACTGCAATCTGATGCATATCATACCCTTCGGCCTGAAGCCGCTGCGTATTATCAGGAGCAATACCCACTATTTTTTCCATTATCAACACCTTACGTGTCGAATACTCCATATGTACAGCCGGAATATGCACCGTCGGATCATTTTGGAACATGAATTCAAACCGCTTGATATTCGATGCTTCGACCGTATAGTCAAGCTCCTTCATGATCTTATCCTGAAATTCGGAGATAAATCCCAGTACGTTGATAGCCACCAAATCGGGATAATTTTTCACCAACTGCTTAGCCACAAAGTGCATCAGGTAGATATCCAGCTTTATTTTGCTGATAATGTAGAGGGTCAACGTACTGGTTCCGGAAGAAGAATATCTTTTTTGTTATCGTGTCCT
>CAZFTY010000291.1:0-3851 GCA_964521835.1 uncultured Microbacter sp. | reverse complement strand
TAGCTTCAATTTCAGCAGCCTGATCGTCGTTCAACAGAAAGACGGGGGAGTTGCCCGGCTGGTACATCGGATAATCGCGAAGATTGACAAACTGAGCAAAAAAAGCCTCGGTAAAAATGCAATACATTCCCTTGTAATCGCCATCGATGCGTTCGAAAGCGTAGGGAATCTGAGAATTGGAGAAAACAAGGGCATTCTTCTCAAATTCAATCGATTTATCGGCATACACAAAGCGGGCGTGTCCCCGTATCAGGCTGATTTTGTAAAAATCTTTCCGGCTGTAGGGGATGGCGCGGTGAGTGGTTCCGGCAGGTTCGTTTATACGGAACAGATTAAAATGACCGATATCTTTCCGCAGATTATCCGGCATCCAGGCGCATTTGGCCTTATAAAATTCTTCTATGTTCAATGTTTTGTTCATAATGCAAATATAGGTACCGGAAACAATAATAGTATCAAAAATCAAACATTTTTAAAGATTGAGAAATTGTAAAGGCTGTTCGGAAACAGCAAATGAATCCTTACCTTTGTTGTTTCATCAACATTTTTCTTCGACTATGGATCAACTAAAGTCGCAACAGAAATCCCTTTCCCGCTTTCAGGTCATGCTGATGGCGGTAGCTGCCGGTATTTCGGTTGCCAATATCTATTATAACCAACCCATTCTGAAAGATCTGGCTACCACCTTCGGATGTACCGAAGCGCAGGCCGGACTCACCTCCATGCTGGCGCAAATCGGCTACGGCCTCGGTCTCTTCTTTATCACCCCGCTGGGCGACAAGCTGAACAAAAAATCGCTGATCGTAAACCTGTTGGTACTGCTTTTCCTGTCGTTGCTGCTGATGATTATTTCGTCGAGCATTGTTCAGGTGTGGGTGCTCAGTGTGCTTATCGGCATTCTGTCGGTGGCCGTGCAGGTCATTCTGCCCATGGCGGCCGGTCTCGACAGCGTCAACCGGGGTAAAACGGTGGGCACCATTTTCACCGGTATCCTCATCGGCATCCTTGCCGCGCGGGTGTTTAGCGGTGCCATTGCCGAATGGCTCTCGTGGCGCTGGGTCTACGGTTTTTCGGCAGGTCTGGTGTTGGTGGTTACCCTGCTGCTCAAAACCTACCTGCCCGAAGTGGAAACCTCTTTCAAAGGCAGCTACCTGAAATTGCTGGGCTCGACGCTTAGCATGTTACGCCGTTATTCGTTGTTGCGCAAGGTGGCGCTGATGGGTGCTTTTCAGTTCGGTCTCTTTTGCTCCTTCTGGACCACCCTTACTTTTCATCTGAGCGGAAAACCCTTCAATTTTCATACCGATACCATCGGACTATTCGGCTTAGTGGCCATTGCAGGAGCCCTTTTGGCACCGATGTTCGGCAAAGCGTCGGACAAAGGCAGCGTAAAAGGAGTTCAGCTCATTGCCACAGCGATTATGATTGCCTCCATTCTGTTGATGTTGTTTTGGGGGCAGTCGGTCATCCTGCTGGTAGTGGCGGTGCTGCTGCTCGACATCGGGGCGCAGGCCATGCAGGTGACCAACGTGGCGCTGGTCTACACCCTCGACGAGTCGTCGCATAGCCGCGTCAACACTATCTACATGACCACCTTTTTCATCGGTGGTGCGCTCGGCACCTTCGTGGGACTGCTCTGCTGGCAGGCCGGCGGCTGGCTCTGGGTAACGTTGCAAATGCTCACCTGGGCGGTAATGATCCTGCTGATTTTGATTGGGTTTCGGACGAAAAGGTACTGAAGTTCTTGAATTCTATAAATTATTCAGGCTATAGCCTTAATAAATGAATAACATTTTAATGCTATAACCTTAAAATATAGTTGTAAATATCATATTATATCCTTAAATTTGTCCGATAATATTTAGAATATAGTCTTATGGATATTTCAAAATACCAGTTAATAGTTGAGCAAACCGATCGAAAGTTAGCCATGTTTAGACCTTTGGAGTCATTTGTTATACCTCAAAGAGGCTGGATACATACAATTCGGATTGCATTAAAAATGTCATTAAGGCAGTTAGGAACCCGACTAAAAATTTCGCCGCAAAGCGTAAAAGAAATTGAAGAACGAGAAGCGAATGGTTCTCTTACAATAAAAGGGCTTAAAGAAGCGGGTAATGCATTAGGTCTGAAGCTTATTTATGGCTTTATACCAAAGAACCAGAGTCTTGAAGAGATGATAGAAAAACAGGCAATAAGAATTGCGCAAGATATCGTATTACGCACATCGAATACCATGGCACTGGAAGATCAGGAGAATTCCAGAGATCGTTTGGAAAAAGCAATAAAAAGCAGAGCTGAAGAAATTAAAATCCAAATGCCTAAATATTTATGGGATTAGAAATTGAATATATCGAAGGGCAAACTCCTCTTGATGAAGAGGAAAAAGAGGGATTACGTTTAGATTCCATAACTACTCGTGGAGAATTAGATGAATTTGAACAACTAAACATAGAGAAAGCCATAAAGTGGACTCTTGGGAAAAAATGGAAACCCACATATATACTTTCTGAATTATTCATTAGAGAGTTGCATAAAAAAATGTTCAATGACGTGTGGATTTGGGCTGGAGAGTTTAGAAGAACCAATAAGAACATTGGAGTAGATAAATATCAAATCGGTATTTCGTTAAAGCAATTATTGGATGACAGTTTGTATTGGTTGGTAAATAAGACATACTCTGATGAAGAATTTGCTATACGATTTAAACATCGCATTGTGAGAATTCATTGTTTTCCGAACGGCAATGGGAGACATTCAAGATTAATGGCAGATATTATTATCAGTCAACTATTCGGCAAACCGATTTTTAGATGGAATAGTTCTAATATAAATAAAAAGGGAGACGCCAGATCCAATTATTTAGCTGCAATTAGAGCCGCAGATGCTGGTGATATGGAGCCATTAATTAAATTTGCCAAGACATAAGAAACAGATTGGCTCCTGATGCAACGAAATTTGTCCTGGTAACCCTGCAAATGCTCACCTGAGCGGTAATGATCCTGCTGATTCTGATTGGGTTCCGGGCAAAAAAGCGTTGAAATAAAAGGTTTTGTCAAAACTGTTTTTGGAGAATAAATTGTATGTTTGTAGGGTAAGATTTGGCGTTAGAAATAATACTCTGATGACACAACTATTTGACAGCATTGTGCAAGATTCTTATTTTTAAATTATTCATATTAATGACAATTTCAGATAAACTAAAGCGGTTGCCTCCATTTGGAGATAAAGAAAGTTCTGTAGAGAATGTTCTTGTGTCATATGGTGGTTGGATTAAATCTGATCCTGAAGCCCTACAATACCTGACATCTGAAAATATAGACGAAGTAGATATGCTGATTCGTGCAATTTTGAAAGCAGATAAATATTTTCAAACAGGACAAATTGCAGAATGCTACAAAATGATATATGATGTTATTTTCTCTTCATCACATACTTACCCAATAGTTAGTTCTCACGAAGTAGACATGGAAAATTTCTTTTATCGTATGCGACAATGCGATAATGAATATTTATTTTCAAAGGAAGAACTTTTTCACATCCCATTTCAAGAAAGAAGAAAAACCTCAAATCAGCGATTTAGCCTAACAGGCTATCCTTGCTTGTACTTAGGTAAGTCAATATATGTCTGCTGGGAGGAGCTTAATCGTCCGAAATTTGATATTGCAAATATAGTGGGACTTAAAACTCTTCGTCCTATACATTTATTAGATTTGCGTATGCCAACCGAAATCAAAGATATTACTGATTTTTATCGGATCCCATTAATTATAGCAAGTTCAATTAAAGTTCAAGAACCTGATTTGCCGTTCAAACCTGAGTATGTAATTTCACAAGCTATTCTTCACGCT
>CAZFTY010000290.1:0-3862 GCA_964521835.1 uncultured Microbacter sp. | reverse complement strand
GGGAGAGTAGGTAGCCGCCACTTTTTAACGCCCCGATACATTCACGTATCGGGGCATTTTTTTTATCCCTACCCCCCGACTCCCTTGTTTTCGCAGAAAGAACATCTACAAGAGTCTGTAAAGCGATGTCCGATCACATGCAGCGGCATTTGCAAGTGTTTGTTGCTTTTTTAAACCTTCGGTTAATTTTTTAGTCTCAAAATTTAGCTGTGTTTTTTGATAAATATCTTAATTGAAGCGAAATTTATTTATCATTAAAATAGACTATATTTGTTGCATCTGGTGAATATAAGTGCCGTGTAGTGTAAACTTCAATTAATTAGTCGTATATAATTGTGACAATATGAAAAAACAAGGTTTTTCTTTTCTCCCTTTTTTATTATTAATACTGGTACCGGTCGTTTTTTTTGCATGTAAAGGGCAAAAAGACGATAAGGGCAAAAAAGGCCCTTCCAAATACAAAGTGGCAGTGGTTCAACGCGGAAATGCGACAGTATATACCAGTTTTGCAACGCAGATTGAAAGTGAAAACACGGTTGATATCTATTCACGGGCAACTGGTTATATACAAAGAATCTTTGTGAAAGAGGGAGATAATGTAAAAAAGGGAAGTCCGATTTTGAAGATAAGTGATGCCGACTATCGTCAAACTGTCAATTCAACACGAGCCGCCTACGATAATGCATTGCTTGAGGTTAAAAAGCTACAACCTTTAGTCGACGAGGGTATTATCAGTCCGTATCAGCTACAGACTGCCCGGAGTAACCTTCAGGCGGCAAAGGCCACATATGAAAATGCCCGAATCAATCTGGGGTATACGTTGATTAAAAGTCCGGTTTCGGGTGTTGTGGGACGCATTACGTTGAAACCCGGAAGTCTTTTGACTGCGGGATTGGCAGAGCCGATCACTACTGTTGCAAGTAGCGGGGATGTGTTCGCCTATTTCTCTTTTGATGAAAAGAAATTGATTCAACTATGCGATAGCTTGCCGGGCACTTTGAAGCAGAAAGTTGCTAAAATGCCTCAGGTGGAATTGATATTGGCTAACGGGCAAATGTATGATTATAAAGGCAAACTTCAGTTGGGAAGTAGCATCGTTGACCAATCTACCGGTTCGTTGCAAATGAAGGCGGTCTTTCCCAATCCAAAGGCTTTGTTGCATACCGGAACCAGTGGTACTGTCAAAGTCCCGACACTGTATGCGAACGTAATTCTTGTGCCACAAAAGGCCACGTATGAGATTCAGGATAAGAAGATGATTTATCTTGTGGATGCAAAGGGGGTTATTCATGCTACGAATATTACGGTTGTAAATAGCACCGCCGATCAATATGTCGTTTCTGACGGAGTTCAGGAGGGCGATAAATATGTGATTGAAGGGCTGAACCGGTTGAAGGATGGCGATAAAATAATTCCGTTGACCGGTCACGGAAAACATTCGAAATAGAACGGACGAAAAAATAATTCGAAACGATGATACAGAAATTTTTGAAACGTCCGGTATTTTCAACCGTAATCTCTATTCTGATCTGCATTCTCGGCATATTGGGGTACATAAATCTACCGGTTGAACAATTCCCAAACATAGCACCTCCCATGGTAAGGGTAAGCGCCAGCTTCCCGGGTGCTAATGCGCAGACTGTGTTGCGAAGTGTGGTCACTCCGTTGGAAGAGCAGATAAACGGAGTGGAGGGCATGACCTACATGGTATCGAATGCCACGAATAACGGAAGCGCATCCATCAGTATCTATTTCGATCTGGGCACCGATCCCAATATGGATCAGGTCAATGTGCAGAACCGTGTATCGGCTGCGATGAGCCAGTTGCCTACCACAGTAACTCAGAATGGTGTCTCGACCCGTAAAATGATGAATAATCAGCTACTGGTCGCCTCTCTCTACAGCGATAATCCGAAATTCGATCAGACGTTTCTTCAAAACTATGCCCGTATTAACATCTCACCCGAACTTGAGCGTATCAATGGAGTAGGGCAGGTGAATATCTTCGGTTCGCTCAATTATTCGATGCGGGTATGGCTCGATCCGGCTAAAATGGCATCGTATAATTTGATGCCCAGCGATGTGATCGGAGCCATTCAGGAGCAAAATGTGGAAGCGGCTCCGGGTCAATTAGGGCTGAACGGGCAACAACAATTTCAGTACACCCTGACCTATAAAGGAAAATTCAGCGAAGTGCCCGATTATGAAAATATTGTGATCCGGGCCAATAGCGACGGACGTATTTTGAAGCTGAAGGACGTGGCGAAGATAGAACTTGGTGGCAATGATTATTCGGTCAATACGCTGGTAAATGGTAAGCCGGGTGTCGGCATGTCTGTCTATCAGATGGCCGGCTCGAATGCCCGCGATGTGGTCGATGCCCTGAAGTCCAAACTCGAGACGTTGTCGAAACGCTTTCCTCCCGGTGTAAAATATGCAATTCCCAACGATGCCAATAAATTTCTCGAAGCATCTATTCATAAAGTGAAACGCACGTTTGCCGAAGCGTTTATTCTGGTGTTTATTGTCGTATTCCTGTTTCTTCAGAACTGGAGGTCGACGCTTATACCCGGTATTTCGGCTCTGGTTGCCATAACCGGAACGTTCTTTGTTCTGAATTTATTAGGCTTTTCGCTCAATCTTCTTACTCTTTTCGCGTTAGTGCTGGCTATCGGTATTGTGGTCGATGACGCGATTGTGGTGGTGGAGGCGGTCCATGCCAAGTTGGATCATGACGACTCTTTGTCGGTGTTTGAGGCAACCTCTAAGGCTATGGATGAGATTTGGAGAGCCATTATCTCGATTACGCTGGTGATGGCCTCGGTATTTATTCCTGTGAGTTTCATGACGGGGCCGGCCGGCACGTTTTACCGGCAATTTGGTTTGACGTTGGCGGTGGCAGTGGCTCTTTCGGCTATCAATGCGTTGACATTGAGTCCGGTGCTGTGTACAATGTTTATCCGTAAATCGTCGCAGGACGAAGAGAAAAAGAGTTTCCTTTCACGTTTACATACCAATTTCAATATTGCTTTTGAGGTTACCTCCCGGAAATACAAAAATGCTCTGGGCCTCTTTACGCGTAAACGGTGGATACCGGTAACGATTATTATTGCGTTTGCATTGGGCGCTTATTTGTTGATTAAAGTTACCCCGACCGCGTTTGTGCCGAACGAAGATCAGGGAATGATTAGCGCCGATGTAACTCTTCCGCCGGGCGCGTCGCTTGAACGGACACAAAATGTAATGAAGCAAATTGACAGTACGATGAATACCATCGACCTGTTTGCCGCGCGGATGAGTATTGCCGGTCAGAGTATGTTGAGCGGAACAAACGGTAGTTCGCACGGTATGATGACCTGCTCTTTAGTGCCATGGGAGCAGCGGGGCGATACCTCGACAACCGATGTGATCGAAATGCTGAATAAAAAAACGGCAAAGATTAAAGAGGGGAAGATTATCTTTTATGCCCCGCCTCCTATTCGCGGATTCGGATCGTCGGATGGATTTGAGGTGCAGGTTGAAGACAAGACCGGAGGCGATATTACCAAGTTTTATCAGGTGGTGAAGGAGTTTATGAATAATCTGCAAGCACGGCCGGAGATCGATTTCGTCAGTTCGTCGTTTAATGTGAATTTTCCACAATATCAGTTTGATGTACAGGTAGATAAGTGTAAAATGGAGGGTGTGGCAATAAATGATGTTTTTCAGGCTCTTCAGGCATATTATGGGGGAATGATGATCTCCGATTTTAACCGGTACACCAAATATTGCAGAGTGATTATTCAGGCAGTTCCCGCGGACAGAACCGACCTGAATTCGTTGACCAAGGTAATGGTGCGTAATAAACAAAATCAGATGGTGC
>CAZFTY010000289.1:0-3876 GCA_964521835.1 uncultured Microbacter sp. | reverse complement strand
GACAACAATACACAAGATCGTCCTTCCTAAAAATAGAAAGAGGAATACATACGCTTTGTGAAAACGTGAATTTCCTCTCCAATTAAGAAATCCCTCTCCACAAGATTAAACCCTGCAAATTTTATCTATTATTGGATTAAGAATTTTCGTATCTTTGAATTACCGATGATGAAACTCGTGCGTTTTGTCTATCGATTTCATTTCTAAGCAATAAATCACACTTCATACATGGAAAAGAAAGCGGTGGAGACACCCTTAATGAAACAATATTATCAGGTAAAAGAAAAACATCCCGACGCCATCCTGCTCTTCCGGGTGGGCGATTTTTACGAAACTTTCTCGGACGATGCTATCAAAGCGTCCGAAATTCTGGGCATTACCCTCACCCGCCGCGCTAACGGTTCGGCTCAATCGGTAGAACTGGCCGGATTTCCTCATCATGCCCTCGACACCTACCTGCCCAAACTGGTTCGTGCCGGAATGCGTGTGGCCGTTTGCGACCAGCTGGAAGACCCCAAAAAAACGAAGACCATCGTCAAACGGGGAATTACTGAAGTGGTTACCCCAGGCGTATCCATCAACGACAATGTATTGAATCACAAGGAAAACAATTTTCTGGCCAGCGTACACCTCAACGGGAAAACAGCCGGGGTAGCTTTCTTAGACATCTCTACCGGCGAATTTCTGACCGCAGAAGGCACACCGGAATATGTAGACAAACTCATCAATAGCTTTTCACCCAAAGAGGTGTTGCACGAACGCAACAAACGCAAAGAATTTGCCGATACCTTCGGAAACAAGCTCTACACCTACGAACAGGAAGACTGGATTTACACCGCCGATGCCGCCAAAGATCGGTTGCTGAAGCATTTCGAGACCTCCAACCTCAAAGGCTTCGGGGTAGACAACCTACCGAACGGAATTATTGCTGCCGGAGCCATTCTCTACTATCTCGATCACACCCAGCATACCAATATCGGCCACATTACACGTCTGGCCCGTATAGAGGAAGACCGCTTCGTCTGGCTCGACCGCTTCACGATGCGCAATCTGGAACTATTCTCAGGACAACAGGAGGGAGCCATTTCGCTAACCGACGTGCTCGACAAGACCGTTACTCCGATGGGTAGCCGCCTGCTGAAACGTTGGGTCTCATTTCCGCTCAAAAACCTAAAACAGATCGAAGAACGTCACAACGTGGTAGAGCATTTCTTCAAAGACGTTGAGATGAAAGAGATGCTCGGTCAGCAACTGGCGTTGGTCGGCGATCTGGAACGGATTGTATCGAAAATTGCCGTCGGGCGGGTCTCTCCACGCGAAGTGGTGCAACTGAAAGTGGCACTCTCTTCCATCGAACCGATCAAAGAGGCTTGTCTGGCGACCCAAAATGCCACGTTGCATAAAATCGGCGAGCAGTTCAATCCCTGCGAAAAAATCCGTGAACGCATTGCCGGTGAAATTCAAAACGATCCACCCAATGCCGTCAACCGTGGCGGGGTGATTCAAAACGGAGTCAATGATGAGTTGGATAAATTGCGGGAAATTGCCTATTCAGGCAAAGATTACCTGCTCCACATCCAGCAACGCGAAAGCGAAACCACCGGCATTCCCAGTCTGAAGATCAGCTTCAATAATGTTTTTGGTTACTACATCGAAGTACGCAACACCCACAAAGACAAGGTTCCAGAAAACTGGATCCGCAAGCAGACGCTGGTGGGTGCCGAACGCTACATCACCCAGGAGCTGAAAGAGTACGAAGAAAAAATTCTGGGTGCCGAAGATAAAATTCTGGCGCTGGAGACCGAACTTTTCAACAATCTGGTTGTCGGCCTGACCGATTACATCACCGCATTTCAGCTCAATGCCAATTTACTGGCACAACTCGACTGCCTATTGTCGTTTGCCAAAGTATCGGCCCAAAACAAATATGTCCGTCCACAAATGAACGACGGCTACGTAATCGACATCAAGCAGGGCCGTCACCCGGTAATTGAAAGACAGTTGCCCGCCGGCGAAAGCTACATTGCCAACGATGTTTATCTCGACAACGAGCATCAACAGGTTATCATCATCACCGGTCCGAATATGGCCGGTAAATCGGCCTTACTGCGCCAAACGGCGCTGATTGTACTGATGGCACAGATCGGATGTTTCGTTCCTGTTGAAAGCGCCACGATCGGCTTGGTGGACAAAATATTTACCCGTGTGGGTGCCAGCGACAATATTTCAGTGGGCGAATCGACCTTTATGGTGGAGATGAACGAGGCTGCCAGTATCCTGAATAACATTTCCGACCGCAGCTTAGTGCTCTTTGACGAACTCGGTCGCGGGACAAGTACTTACGACGGTATCTCTATCGCGTGGGCCATTGTGGAATACATCCACGAACACCCGTCGGCAAATGCAAAAACCCTGTTTGCCACCCACTACCACGAGTTGAACGAAATGGAAAAATCGTTCAAACGGGTAAAGAACTACAATGTTTCGGTAAAAGAGGTAGACAAGAAGGTGATTTTCATGCGCAAACTGGTACGTGGAGGCAGCGAACACAGCTTCGGTATTCACGTAGCTAAAATGGCCGGTATGCCGCAAAGCGTGGTAAAACGTGCCGACGAAATTCTGGAACAGTTGGAAAGCGACAACCGCAAATCGGGCATTGCCAAGCCGGTAGATAAAATAGCCTCGACCCGCGAAGGCTTCCAGATGAGCTTTTTCCAGTTGGACGACCCCGTATTGGCGCAAATCCGTGACGAAATAAAGAACACCGACATCAACAACCTGACTCCGGTAGAGGCGTTGAACAAACTCAACGAAATAAAGAAAATTATTACCGGAAAGTAACTGACATGGACATTGAAAAATCTCAAATAGAATTCATTGCGACCATCAAACAGAAGGTACGACAAGCCCAGTATGAAGCGCTGAAAGCGGTCAACATTGAGCTTATCAACCTCTATTGGGATATTGGAAAATCCATTACCGAAAAGCAAGCTGAGAGCTGGGGTCAATCTATCGTGTCCAAACTCTCGGAAGCGTTACAATCGGAATTTCCGGGCATAGGAGGTTTTTCGGAAGGTAACTTATGGCTCATGGCGCAGTTTTATTCTGAATATCAATGTGATGAAAATCTCGTACCACTGGTACGAGAAATCAGTTGGAGCAAACATGTCACAATTTTAAAAAAATGCAAGGATAGCCTTGAACGTAAGTTTTATATTCTTTCCACACAGAAATTCGGTTGGACAAAAAATGTATTGATTCATCAAATTGAGAATAAGACCTACAAAAAATACCTGCTTAATCAAACCAACTTTGAGCAGACACTTCCCGAACAGGTTCAAATACAAGCTCTCTACGCTGTTAAAGATGAATACACTTTCGATTTTCTTGAACTCGGCGAGCAGCATTCGGAATCACAACTCGAAACAGCCCTGATCCTGAATGTCCGGAATTTTCTTTTGGAAATGGGCAATCAATTTACCTTCGTCGGCAATCAGTTCAGGTTGCAGGTAGACGACCTCGAATATTTTATAGATCTGCTTCTTTATCACCGACAACTACAATCTCTGGTTGCTATCGAACTGAAAATCGGAGAGTTTCAACCCGAATTCAAAGGCAAAATGGAATTCTACCTTTCCGTTCTGAACGACAAAGTGAAACTTCCCAACGAGAACGATTCGATCGGAATCATTATCTGCAAAGAAAAAAACCGGACAATCGTTGAATATTCTCTCAAATCGAGCACAATGCCTATCGGTGTTGCTACCTACACGACAACATCCCAACTTCCATCCGACTACCAGCAACTCTTACCTGACGGCAAAACCATCAGCGAGAAACTGATGAAACAGAAATGTTAAAAATCGTTCTCAGGAA
>CAZFTY010000288.1:0-3880 GCA_964521835.1 uncultured Microbacter sp. | reverse complement strand
CCGTAATCGGAACGAAACGATATCCCCGTTTTTCGAGGGTGGTCATCAATTCGTCCAATTTGTTATAAAATTTATCCGTCCGCCGGGGATCGGTGCCGATGTGTGTCAGCAACAAAAATCCGTTCAATCCCTTAGACGATTCGTATTTCAAAATGTTATTCAAAATCTCATCCGACGAGCGATAGCTCTTCATGTCGGGTGTCGTATAATCGGCATTCGACGTACTTCCGAGGGTATAATTCACCAACGTAACACCCAATTGCGCCGTCCATCCGGCAACCTCTTTGTTGTAATATTCATATGCCGGAAGAAATAAGAGTTGTTCCGGCACTTTCAACCCTGCCTGACGCATAGCAGCATAATTGTCTTTCAAATCCTTGGCAAACTGCTCACGACTTACGAGCGTGGAGTCGCGTTTGCTCCAGTCGGCATACAGCAGGTGCTTATCGGAATGCGGGCCAAGATAGTTCCCCTTTTGCTGCAACATGCGAACGATCTTCGGATACTTCCGGTAAAAATCGCCCGTCAGGAAAAAGGCCCCGCTGGCTGCATGTTTCTTCAACACGTTGGCAATGGTTTCTGCACCATCGGCAAATTCATGGCCGGTAAAAACCAGCGTTATCTCTTTTTTCTCAACATTTCCACGTACAATGCCCCCTTCATCTATTTTCAGCCGGCTATCGGTAGGCGTTCCGGCCAGCGACGAGAGGTAGTAACAAAGCGAAGCCGTGCCGTCCATGGTCGGCTCGTTGCTCGAATAGTCGGCATAATCGTCGTGATACACCACCCGGTCGGACTGAAAATCAGCATACCGGTCATCGCCCGTCAGGTGCACCCCTTTCAGACTCGAATAAATCGGCGTGTAGATAGGACCGTCCACCAAACCACCGGTAATCGGATAGTGATAGAGCTGCGCCAATGCCGAATGGGGATGGTGCGGATAATCGCCGTAGCCCGGCAAACCCACAATCATACATTTACCCCAGGGATTGCAGCCGAAAAGCCAGTCACGCAACGCCGTTTCCATATCAAGGAAAGTATTGTCGCCGGTGAGCGTGCGGTACAGACGGGCTTGTGTAGCAGCTGCCACCACCAGATTGTTGGAGCACCAGATAAACGGAATGCCATTGATGAACGGATCGTCACCGGCACGGTCTCGCAGTCGTTCGAGTCCGCTTCGCATATTTCGTATAAACTCGGCACTGATGCGTTTATTGTTTTGTATGCCCAGGAAATAGTGCCCCAGGTTGATGAACGGATACCACTGGTAATGACGGGCCGAATCGGCACCCAGCCACGGAGTCACCGGTTCCATGCGACCGTAATTCACGGCACTTTTGAGGTAATCCTCTTTTCCTGTCATCCGGTAAAGCTGAGTAGCGGCCAGTTCCATATCGTCCACCCAGTTATCTTCCTCGTAAAAATAAGGTGACACGCAGGAAGCCGTCTGGCAGGCACCCGGATGCTCCACCCCTTTTTGGTAGGCATCGGCAGCCTTTTGTTTCAGCTTTTCGGCAAAATCGGGATAGAATTTAGCCAGCACCTCCGAAGCCAAAGCAAACGAAGAGGCATATTTTCCTACCGTTGATGCCAAACCGGTGGAACGATTTTTATATTTTCGCAAACCCTGCGGTTCTCCCATACAGGCATACACAGGACGCTCCTTGCCTGATCCCCAGCCGTAATCCACCGGATCGGTCGTTGGCAAACGAAACGAAGCATGATCGCGGTCATCGGCAATCTGGTTGAAAAAGGTATCCTTATCTGGATTCAGCCGCACCAACCAGTCCAAGCCCCATTTGGCCTCATCCAGCACATCGGGAATACCGTTGCTGCCCGGAAGTCCGTTGGCATCGTACTGATCGCCGAAAGCAGCAGGATTTTGCTGGTAGGCGAACAACATCTGGAAGGTTGCATTGGCCGAAGTAGTTACATATTTCAGATAGTCGGAAGCATCGTGCCAGCCACCCCAGGCGGTAATTTTTTCGTTTTCACGCCCAGGCAAAAAAATGATGCGTCCGTCGTAACGATGGCAGGAGTCTTTCAAAAAAGGATTGTAACCGCAACGTTGCTGGCGCATGTAATTCAACGGCACATCGGCAGCTCCACGGTAGACATCGTCGCCAATCCGGAAAACCGGTGAGACCGCACTACCCGCCTCTACACGATACGATCCGGCTTTAACAAACGCGGAGAAATCGAGTCGGCAAGCCGCACCAAAAGCGCTGTTAGGCCCTTTATTTTCAATCGTCCGCCCCCGAAAAGCCACCTCACCGGTCAGTTCGTTGACCACCTTGAATTCATTAACCGGATCCTTTTGCTTACTCAACCACACGGCAACTTTCCGGTCGCCGGAAAGGTAACCCAACTGGTTGACACGTATCCACTGTTGAGCGGAGACCATAGCAAACGCAGAAAGAAAGAAGGTCAAAATCAATGACCTCCCCCAACCCCCTCCCAAAGAGGGGGCGAATCGGCTCAGTTGTTTGAAATATGTTTTCATTCTCAAATTACTCTTGGTTTCCGTAGCAGCCACATAGCCACAAATGTAAACAATCCGTTAAAGATCAACAATGTAAATCCGAATCCAAAATGGAATATGCTTTTTGCCACCCAGTCGAGCACAAGGCAAAACAGTGGTGAAGCTACCGCTACAATCGGCATCCAACGGTCACGTACCTGATATTTTGTCAAAATACCGAAGAAAAAGAAGCCCAGCAACGGCCCGTAAGTGTAGGCAGCCAACTGATATACCAGGTCGATTACCGCCTTGTTGTTAATCACGTAGAACAACAGGATCAACAGGAAGAAGATAAAGGTATAAACTGCATGAGTCGTATAGCGGATCTTCAGTTTCTTTTCGTCGCTCAGATCGGTGCGACGGTTGAAGCCGATAAAATCGACACAGAACGAAGTAGTCAGCGAAGTCAACGCGCCACCGGCACTCGGATAAGAGGCCGAGACCAAACCGATAAGGAAAATCACGCCACAAACCAGCCCGAGGTAGTTTTCGGCAATGGTCGGGAATATCTTATCGACCGCAGGAATACCCATAGCCGCCATTCCACCGTGCTTCTGTACATACAAAGCCAACACAGCACCCAGTGTCAGGAACAACAGGTTGACAATAACAATGGTAATACTGGTGGTAAAAATATTCTTCTGCGAATCTTTCAACGTTTTGCAACTCAGATTCTTTTGCATCATCTCCTGATCGAGCCCTGTCATTACAATGGTAACGAAAATACCACTGATAAACTGTTTGAAGAAATGCGTGTTGTTATCCCAGTTCATGTCAAACCAAGACGAATAGTTGCTTGCCGTCACTGCCGACACCATTTCGCCGAAGTTCCAACCCATTTGTTGTGCAATAACAATAACCGCCACAATAACGGCCAGAATCATAAAGGTCGTCTGCAACATATCGGTCCAAATAATGGTTTTTACCCCACCCTTCAACGTGTAGAGGAAAATGAGCAGCATAAAGACGAAAGCCACTACCCAAAACGGTACAGTACCATGTGGCAGAAATCCGTGCAACACAAAAACAACCAGATAGATACGAACGGCAGCACCCAATACTCTTGACAAAACGAAAAACGACGCACCCGCTTTGTAGGTATAGAACCCGAAACGCGATTCGAGATAGGTATAGATGGAAGTCAGATTCATCCGGTAGTAAAGCGGCAGCAACACCAGTGCAATAATGGCATATCCAACCACAAAGCCAAGAACCATAGGCATGTAGTAAAACGCCTGATTGGTCACATTACCCGGTACGGAAATCATGGTCACCCCCGAAATCGAAGTACCCACCATACCGTAAGCCACCACGAACCACGGAGATTTTTTATTTCCCTGAAAATAGGAACTGTTGTCG